>NZ_FNGR01000051.1:29867-32726 GCF_900103045.1 Ensifer sp. YR511 | reverse complement strand
CTTCCTCAAACGCTGCCGCCGCTCTTTGCGGATATCGTCAGCAACGGTCGGGAAGTAACCGCTATAGTCGGGCAGCTCGCGATCGCGGAAGGTGTTGCGCCGGATCTCACGGTAAATCGTCGATTGATGACGACCAAGTTCGCGCGCCATTTCTTTGATCGGCAGTTTTCGTTCGACAAAGTGGAAGAGGCGGCGTCGATCGGCCAGATTCAGCTGCGAATAGCGTCGGAACATGCCAAAATCTCCAAGGGGAAACCATTGAAATCATTGGCATGTCGCACTTCAAATTAGAATGTACCCCCCTAGACCGGTAGGCCTACTCGTCTGAATGTCCTTTTCTCGCTAAGCGTTGAAGATCGTGAATGCGCAGTCTGCCAGCTCGCTGGTCTGCTCGATTACCCGATCGGCACCGGCTGCTTCCAACTCTTGCCGACTTCCATACCCCCACAAGACTCCAACAGCGCGAATGTTGTTGGCATGTGCGCCGGCGATATCAAAGCGACGGTCGCCGATCATCACGCAGCGATCGCTTGACAAACCCTCGTGCTGCAGAAGATAACGGATCAACTCGGGCTTGTGATCGATCAAGCCGTCGGGCTCGGATCCGTAGATCCCATCGAACTCATCGGCGAGACCATGGTTGGCCAAGATCTGCTTCGCAAAGACAGTTCGTTTTGAGGTAGCAAGAAACAGCCGACCGCCCCGCTGCCGAATGTATGACAGTTGAGCTCGGATCGCAGGATATAGTTCGCTCAGTTTCAGCCCCCTTTCCCAGTAGTCTCGTCGATAGCCCTCCACCGCCTCCGTGACGCGCGTATCACCATACGGCAAGAGGAGGTAGCGCATCACGTCCTCGATCGGCGGGCCAATGACCGATCCGATATCCAGTGGCTCAATAGGTTCGTGCCCCAACGATCTTAGCGCCGCCTTGCAACTCGCTAAAATCCCGGGCTGGGAATCGATCAAGGTGCCATCCAAATCGAGAAGAATACCGGGGCGATTTTCAGTCATGCCAGACCTTTGAAGAGTTTTTTGATGGTATTATCGATACGCCGTTTGGAATGCGGGGCCATATTGGCTACCCCTAGTTCTGGCTGTGCATTCGCTGAAGATTGACTGCACCACTCCCAGCACGTCCCTGCATTATAATATATCATGTATCATTGTCCATTCTCGCGCAAGCTTGGTTTCATGCGTGGCTATCAAATCGTTGCCGCGCAGTTCGCTCTGCTTGAACGGCTGATGCGCAACGAAGACCGCGTTCTGACAAAGGCGATCCTGCTGGAGCGTATCTGAATCTTCAGCGGCCAGAAACGCGACAACATTCTCCTCGCTGGAAAAATCGCCTGTTGGGTGTGCCGTGGTGGTTCTCGACGCTAGTCCCGGCTAGCCGCGACAGAACCCTGACCAACTACAGGCTCTATCGACAGCATCTCGGTCAATACGATCTCACTGTGGGGGCAATTCCGATGATACTATCTGCCTGCGCCGGATAGCCAGTGTGAGTTTCGGATGGGCGACGGCAATCGTGTCGGCTCCAGGCCTCGGAGGTAGCGCTACGGGCGTGGCCGAGACCGAAGAATGGGCGCTCGCTAATTAGTTCGTCGCGAGCGGCCATAGAAGGATTCGACATAGTCGTTCTGAATCGCCTTTGCCGCCGGGATGTAGTGCTACTCGATCTTTTTCTCCTTCAACGATGCGGGGATCGCGTTTGAGGTGCACTCCGTGCCGTGGTCGGAAATGATCATGGGTGGCATACCGCGCCGTTCCAGTAGTCCCGCCATTTTCGGTGCGACCCGACGGTCGGAGATCGAGGTGTCGGGGATCGATGTCAGGCCTTCGCGCGTCACGCCATCGACGATGCTGAGCACGCGAAAGCGTCTGCCGCAGGCGAACTGGTCGCAGAGGAAATCCAATGACCACCGGGCATTGGCCTTCGCTTCGACCAGGATCGGCGCACGCTTGCCGACGGCACGCCGCTTGGCTTTCCGCTTGCGGACCGAGAGCCCTTCCTCGCGATTAACACGATGGATGGGGCTGACGCTGGACGGCTCCTGGTCCCGCTTGAGCAGGATGAACAGTTGCCGGTTATGTCTCCAATGTTGCCCTTTTGATATACCTGCCACCAGCATAGTCGGTCCTAAGACCGCTTGTGGCTCCGATGCGGACTTCTTGGGCCAGGCTGTTGCTGTTCTGTGCTTCGATGTCACCGCTATTTAAAGATGAGACAAAGTAGTCAAATTAGAAACGCGACGTCATCCTACCGTTAATACGTTCGTGACGCCGTTCATGTCAATTCGGTCGAAGGTTTCAATGCCCGCGTCCGCCGCACCATTGCCGGTGTCTTTCATCATATCAGCCCGCAGCACGCCGACCTGTATTTCCACGAGATCGGTTTCCGCTGGTCACAGCGCATTGTGACGGGCCAGGCTGTTCGGAAAACCCGAAACGGCAGGGAACGCATGAAAACCCTGTGGTCGCGAGTGCCGCCGGCGCTGCAATTGCTGCAAATCTTTCGCGTCGCCACCGGCCGTCAGCTGCGCAGAAGTCCGGATGGTGGGATCATCGTCAAATCAGCAGTCGCTGTCTTTGGTTGATAAGGGCCGTGTTTCAAATGGAACGACTTTAGGATCTTGGCCCGCCGCCGGTCTGGGTTTTCATAATAACATTGTAACCCCCCGCCGCCGGGGACCGCAACGTTTCACTCGCTGTTGTTTAGGCCCAACGCGTACGGATCGATACCTATCGCCCTAGGTGGCCGGAGATCCTGGTCGGTTGGGTGGCCGGAGATCCTGGTCGGTTGGGTGGCCGGAGATCCTGGTCGGTTGGGTGGCCGGAGATCCTGGTCGGTTGGGTGGC
>NZ_FNGR01000051.1:0-29857 GCF_900103045.1 Ensifer sp. YR511 | reverse complement strand
ATCCTGGTCGGTTGGGTGGCCGGAGATCCTGGTCGGTTGGGTGGCCGGAGATCCTGGTCGGTTGGGTGGCCGGAGATCCTGGTCGGTTGGGTGGCAGGATATATGCAGATGTAGTTATTTCCGGCTTCGACGGCTTCGACGGCTTCGCCTGCCGACCTCCGCTTCGCTGCGGGGGGCGTGCAAGCACACGGCTTCGCCTTCGGAGCCTCCGATAACTACATCTGCATATATCGGAGGGTGAAATTGTATTTTAAGAAAGAGAAAATGTGATATGTCACATGACTGGATGTGGTGCGACCTCAACAAGTTATTTATACTTAAGGATAATCAAGGATGGCTGTATAAAAGTCATGATTAACGGAGTTAAACTGCATTTATGAACTGAAATGCATATTGTTAAAGTTTAATGTTTCGTAATACAGATAGTTATTAAGCTAAATACAGCTTCTGTAAAGCAAGAGTATACTAATAATATAGGCCGAGATATTTCATCATTTCGGGATCGGCCTCAGTGGTGTACCCGACGCCACCAAGAGCAGCCATCATGACGGTGAACGAACTGTCCTGCTCCTCCTCCAATTTTTCCATTTCCTGCCCCAAATTTCCCATCGCCTGCTTGCTGATGCCATTCATGACTTCCTCCCATTTCTTCAATTCCTCCTCATCTTCGTCCTCCCCGTTTTCACTCGTGTCGCCTAAAAGTTCCGGCACTTGCATAGCCATTGGTCCGGCATTAGTGCCGCCCTGAAGTTCGGTGCCCTGTCCCCCCGCCTCCAGCGCGCGCGCGCGACACAAAACCCGCTTGAAGAGCTTGATGAAGAGTTCGAAGGTGGGAATAACATAAAGCCCAAGCAGGCAGATGAACGCTGCGTTGGCGTGAGCCATGGCGGCAGCCAGTTCCGGTTCCGTGTCGAAGAAGTCTTCCCGTCCGGTCTTGAGGCGGTAGTTGATCTTCGGTGCAGCAAAAAAGAAGATCGAGGCGAACCGACCGAGCGTGAGCTTTAGCACCCGATACTGCATCTGGTCCTGAGTGACGTGTTCATTGCTAATACCTTTTCCCACTTCGATGATCAGGATAAGGACGAGCACGGCAATGTCGGAAACTGCCTTGGCGTCGCCGATTGCGGCGACGAACAGGAAGATACCGGTGAAGAGTGCGTAGAGGAGGGAAGGTGATTTAATGGTCGCCTCCCGCAGCAGAGAGATGAATGAGGCGCCCCAACCTTGTGATGGCTCAGGATCGACGTCCCATTTGAGGGCGTCGATAAGGCGTTGCGTCTCGGCTTGTCCTGCTTGCGCGATGTCGCCGGTTCGATTGCCGGGTTTGCTGGCCGATGTTCTGTGGAGGAGCGACTTGGACTTACCGGTGTAAGCCTCAAGTGCATTGAGGATGGGTCGAAGCAATTCCACATCGTCGTCGGAAGCGCGTCCGGAACGCGTTTGCTCGCTTTTGGCGAAGAAGTCTTTCCCGGTGGCCCAGATGTCCTTGAAATAGAAGCCGAGCAACGGAATGAGGTTGGCGAGGACGGTGCCGATTATCATTGTTGTACCGGTTCCAAATTCAATCCCGGTGCGTTCGAGGATCTCGAGGGTGTAGGCGACTGCACCCAGTCCGACATGGACGTACACCATGTTCCACACCTGTTGCACCGCGGCAGCGTCGTTGTATAGCAGGTTGCCGAGAAGCCTGATTGCCCCAATGACCAAGACGCCCCAAGTACCGGTCTTCCATGCTTGCTCTTTGGCAGTCCAGACGAGCCAACCTGCGGTTCCAAAGATACCCAAGCCGGCGAGAGTATGGACAAGCTTGATGGCAAAGCTGTCGTCTTCGAGCAGAGGGATGAGTTGCTTCACGACAGCTTCGGAGCGCTCCTGAAGGTAGTTCTTGCGTGTGTCGGAGAGGGATTCCAGTCCGGTGTCGAGAAGCTTGCGCAAGCTATCGCAGGCCTCGAAATTGTCGCTGATCTTTCCGGGGATTGCGGCATATTCAGCGGAGGATGCACCGGGTTCGCCCGGTGAGTGATTGGCGGTGGACTTGGCAAGCGCCAGCAGAGTGTTTTTATCGGCGGGGGTTTCGGGGACGCCGATTTCTCTAAGGAAGTCGTCAACATTCTTACCATTAACTTCGTCGCCAGCGAGGGTGTGGTCCTGAAAGTACTTGAGAGCCGAAGCGAACATCCCGAAAAGGGGCTTCATTCCAGCTTTCAGTTGGATTTGGCCCCGACCGGGAGCCGCCGCGGCGGGGAAGGGGCCCAGGGCGGGAGCAGATGCAGACATTATGATTGTTGGTCTTGAAAGGACGGGGAATTGGAAAATGGGTAATGGGTAGAGTAAAAACGAGCAGTTGATTGAGTAAAATGAAGTGACGGATTGCGATGGTGTTTTGCTTACTTGAAGGGGGCGGGAGCCAGGCTTTTTTGTAGCCGGTTCGAGCGCCCATTACTCGCCCCCTTCTGCTCGTCGGAAGAAGTCGTTCCGGTAATCGACATCAGCTGCGCAAGTTTGAGCAGGTTTTCGGGGTGGCCGACGGTGATCGGCGATTGCATGCACCATAGCGCGCAGCTGAAACTCGTATCTGCACTTCGAACCTGATTGGTGTCCGCGCGGCTTTTTTGGAGGCTGCTGAATGCAGGAGCCGACACGAGGGGGCGGTGACGCCATTCGATTGGCAGGTGTGCCTGCCCTGCAACACGGAGCAAGGCCCGGCGTGGCGGGTCTCCTGGGATCGACATGCCTGGTTGTACCCCTTCGCCAAAATCTGCCGGAAAAGGAAGGTGAACCCAAATACCTCGGCGACACGCATGATCAGGCTTTCGATGCAGCCAAGAGCCTGTGCGCCCGTCAGCTCGTATTTGAAATCCTTCATGCAGTCACTCTGGCGTGCATCCTTGTCACCCGGCAGCACTACGGGAGGCACAGGAGGTACGTACTCTGTGAATTTTCAGGGTCAAACCGACCGTCCACTTCTTTTTCTGCTTTCCAGGCCTCCTTTTCATTCTTTCCAGGAGGGTGCCCAAAAACCATTTAAACCCATCGCTTCCCGCCTTCGGATAGAGCTCTTCACTCACTCACATCTGCAATCTTCCACCCAAAGCTCACACACTCAGTTTTCGCACACACTTTCAATTTGCCTTATTCAATCTTCACTTTAACCATCACCCCATTTTCACACCTGCATGATGGCTTCCAGCTCGCCCTCCAACACCGTCGGCATCATCGGCGCCGGCCACGCCGGAGTTCCGATGGCGGCGATGGCCTCCAAGGCCGGTTTAAACGTCTATCTTTATGCCGATCCGGGTCATCGCGGCAGCAACTTCACCGAACTGCTCCAGCAAGTCGACGGCAGCGGTGAAACTACCATCACCTGCGAAGAAGCGGTCGTCGGCAGCTTCAAAATCAAACTCGCCTTGGACCTGCAAACTGTGGTCGACAAATGCGGCGAACTCTGGAACTGCCTGCCCGAGTTTGCACATGATCAACTCATCACTGAACTGGGATCCTGCAACGGCTTGGACAATGTCATTATCGGCACGGTTACCGCCAATGGCTTTTCGCTCAAAGCACGCAACCGCATTCGCCCTCGTGGTTTCATCGACTGCGCCGTCGCCCCTACCGCCAGCAGAGCAACGAACGGAAAAGCATTTGTCGCGGGGGTCAAGGAGGGCATGTATATCGGTCTATTCCCTCGCGACCTTCCCCAGACGGCTCTCGACAATTACCGCAAGATCTACCCCCACCAAAAAATCCGCATGCTTCCAAATGCGTTCGGTGCGCTGTTCGCCAACGGCAATCTCTGGGTGCACCCCGGGCCGCTCGTCTTGGGTCTTGTTGCAGCCGAAAAGCAAACACCGGGTCTCAAGTTCTATCCTGATGTTGTTGGAGGAAAGTTCGGCTCAAACGTGGCCACCAATGTCGCAAGGGCGATCTGCAATCTCGGCAAAGCTTACGGAATCGAAGTTCCTGAGGGACTTGCTCTCATGACGTTCTACTACAATTTCGCCGCCGAGAGCCTTTCAGACTTCACCCACAGATTGCCAGCCTACAACGCCCAGTCGTTCATGCCTGCCGCCGAAGGCATGGAATCCAACCGTTACATGGTCGAAGACCCGGGTCTCCTCAACATGCTTGCGACGCTGGCCGATCTGGCTGGCTTGGATAATAGGCCTTTCCGCGGGGTTGTCGACATGGTGGGCATGGCCATGAGCGCGGATTACGAAACGAACGTAGCCGATCTTTCCGGCCTCGGCATGCGCGGCTTGTCAAAGGCCGATATTATGGCGGCGATTAACGAGACCAAGGTTGAATGGGATGAGCGTTGGGCGGATGTATCTAAGGCGCCGCGTGCTTTGGCAGTTGACGGGCAGACTTCAGGGGGGGAAACGGAGGGCGATAAAAAATTTTGGCACTACATGTTTTAAGCGCCCTGACGCCTTGCTCTTGTGGGCGTGTCGGATGGCGGCATGGTGCCAGTAGTCGGTTGAGTGTGGAGGATATATCGAGATAGCAATAGCTCATAGTAACTAGGTAGTGAATTCAGAAAATACGGGTTTGCCCAAAAAAATTTTGTTCTCTTCCATCGTGACGCCGCAATACGTTTCCCTTGTGACATGTAAATCAATCATTGGACAATTCGCGTATTCTAATTCGTCGCCAAAGTTTCTGGCCGTTTTCGTGTGATGCGTTGTGGGTTGCTGACAGGTGCGCACATTTTGGCTTCGGGAACTGGCTGGTATGGCTGTGCAGTCATGTGCTTTTTATTGGCAGGATATGTTCTGTGTAATATTTGTTTGATTATGTGGTTGTATTTTTGTGCGTTTGTAAATTTATTCGTTTATAAGTTGGTTTAATTATTAATTTGCTTGTAAGTTGCATTTAGGTTATGCGAGATGGCCGGTGGCTTTTGGCACGCCATGTAATGGCCCCATAAATCCTCGGACATGATCTCCCACTTGTTAAGTGTGAGGAGTAATGTGCCCATTATGAGTAGTCACAACCCGAAGATAGAAGTGCTGTCCGGCCCTGAGTGGCGCCCGTCGCTGGTCGACGGCCGAGAAGCTCGCCATCGTTCAGGAGACGTATGAAGCGGATGCGACGGTTAGCATCGTCGCGCGGCGTCACGGCTTCCAGCCGAACCAGTTGTTCAATTGGCGCAAGCTTGCAGCGCAGGGAGCGTTCACCGCAACCGCATCGCAGGAAGACGTCGTTCCGGCATCCGAGTATCGAGCCCTTCAGAACCAGGTCAAGGAACTGCAACGCCTGCTTGGCAAGAAGACGATGGAAGGCGAAATCCTCAAGGAAGCCCTCGAAATCGCCACCGGCCCAAAAAAACACTTGTTGCGCTCGCTGTCGTTGCCGAAGGGCAGTTCGCGATGACGGCTGTATGCGAGACTTTAGGTGTCGCCCGATCAAACATCGCAGAGCGTGTGAAGCAAATCCCTTCCAAGCCCCGTGGACGACCGCCGCTTGCTGATCGGGGCCTCGTGGATGAGATCAAAGCGATCATCGCCAATATGCCGACTTACGGCTATCGCCGGGTTCACGCCATTCTGCGCCGAAACGCGAGCAACAATGGCCGCTCCTGGCCAAACGTCAAACGCGTCTATCGGGTGATGAAGCTGCATGGTCTGCTTCTCCAGCGCCATACCGGTGCTGTCGATGCGCGTCGCCATGATGGCCGTGTCGCTGTCGGGCGGTCGAACCTCAGATGGTGCTCCGACGGCTTCGAGATTGGCTGCGACAACAAAGAGAAAGTCCGCGTTGCCTTCGCTCTCGACTGCTGTGACCGCGAGGCCATCGCCCATGTCGCGACCACCGAAGGGATCAAGAGCGACGACGTTCAGGACCTCGTCATCACCGCCGTCGAGAACCGCTTCGGCCGCATCAATATGTTGTCCGAACCCATCGAATGGCTCACCGACAACGGCTCCTGCTTCATCGCCAAGGACACCGCATCCTTGCTCCGCGAGATCGGCATGGAACCGTGCACGACACCGGTGCGAAGCCCACAGTCGAACGGCATGGCCGAGGCGTTCGTCAAAACATTCAAGCGCGATTACGTCTCGGTCAATCCCATTCCGGACGCTGAAACCGTCATCGCCCAACTGCCATTGTGGTTCGAGCATTACAACACGCTTCACTCGCACAAGGCATTGGGATATCGATCACCGCGCGAGTTCTTAAACCGTCAAACAGAAACCTGATCCTGTCCGGCTTTTATGGGGCAACTCCACTCCATCATCGTGTTTGGGTAGGCAACGAAATGGACTGTCCCGCTGGTTTCAGACCAGCAGGATGAGCGTGAGGCCTAGAGCGTGTCGTCAGTTGAGCCAAGAGACGATGCAGCCGAGTTGGATTGCGGCAAGGAAGGTTTTGCCAGTTTGTCATAGCGGGTTGCAATTGCTCTGAAACCTTTGAGTTTGCAGAAGAACCGCTCGACAAGGTTACTTTTTCTGTAGAGCGCGAAGTCGGTGTCGCGCTAGACAAGCCTATTGGCTTTGGAGGGGATGGCCGCGGTTATGCTGCGATCTGCGAGAACCTCGATCAACGCATCGGCATCATGGGCCTTGTCTGCCAGAAACGCCTCGGGTTCGACTTCTTCCAGCAAAGACGCGGCTTGGCTGACGTCGGATTGCTGTACCGGTGTGAGCGACACAGCAACAGGATTGCCCAATGCGTCGACCAATCATGTGAATTTTGGTCGTCAGGCCTCCCCGCGATGTGCCGATGGCCTGATATGGGCCGTTTTAGCGCGCCGGCATGTTGACGCCGATTGCCGCCGCCGTCAGTAGGAAGGTGCGAATGTCTGCCGGCGTCGCATCCTCGGGGAAATGCAGATAGTAGCGGATGGTTGCCGGGATGACGCCGGCTGCCCCATAGGTCGGCGCTGTCACGATGCGCCCTCCGCCGGCATTTTCCTCGTTGACCGCCATGGCATAGACGCTCAGCCAGTCGTTGGCGAGCAGGGGATTGAGCCTGTTGTTGCGCCGTTCCTCGTTGAGTTTGTCGTGTATCGACTTCGCACGGCGCTTCACCTTCAGCCCACCCGGCATGCCGCCGTCAACCTTCAGGCCGCGGTCGATACAGTTTTTCATCGCGTCCTAGTCTAGATGAGGTCGAGACCGGCATCGATTTCGGCGACGCTCCTCTTGGTTGCTTCGTTCGCCCGCTTCATCTGGGCGATCGTCAATCCGGAGGCGCACGCCATGTCCAGCATTTGCTTGGCGTTTGAGAATGCATAGGGTGCGCGGCCGTCATGCGTAGCCCCTTTTGCGCTGCGCATGACCTCAAGCTCGCCCTCCGTCACGACAAAGCCGCCGCCGATCGAATAGTAGATCCTTTTCAAAAGCATCCGGCCATCCCGATCCAGTGCGGAAAAACTCATCCCGCTGGCATGGCCGGACAGCGACTGCTTCCTGTCGAAAACGAGATCGGTTTTCGGCTGGAATTCATAGCTCGGATGGCCGGGAGGCGTCACGCGGCCGCTGCATTCTACCGCTTCAATGATGCCGTCCATCCGGTCCGGATCGACCTTCGCAGGCTCCTCGCCCATGAGGCCGAGGATGACCGCCCTTCGGGTGCCAGGGCGGATCCCCGTAAAGGCGAGCGAAGCGTGAATGCTCACCTTCAGGGTCGTCAGATGTGCACCGGCCGGTCGCGGCCATTCATTGGATAGCACGAGATCGAGGAAGCGGTTGGCCGCGGACATCGGTCCCATTGTATGAGAGCTTGAAGGTCCGATACCGATCTTGAAGACGTCGAAGACGGAGATGAACATCGCGTTATTTTGTCTGGCACCGTGTAACGACTTGATGAGAGTTCGTTGGCCGGCCCTAGCATGCGGCCGTGAAGGTGATCTCCACAAGGATCTGTGGCTTGGCAAGCCGTGCCTCACAAGTTGCGCGCGCAGGTGGGTTCGATGCATCCACCCAGCTCTCCCATACGACATTCATTGCGTCAAAATCGGATATGTCACGCAACCAGATCGTCGCCGAGAGCAATCGAGACTTGTCGGTTTTCGCCTTTTCCATATTCGCGTCTGCTTTCGCAAGAACCTGCCGGGTCTGGCCGGCGATGTCTTGCGAAAGGTCATCCGCTGTGATCCCGGCGAGATAGGCGACACCTCCGTGCGTTACTACCCGGCTCATTCGGGGGCCTTTTTCAAAGCGATCGATCATGTTGTGGACTCCTCTCCAATTAGGTGTTCGCAAGGCAGCTCAAAATAGTCGCTTGGTCTCGTTTTCGCCTTTCATTGCGGCGATCGCCCCAAGGGATATGGGCTTGACGGGATTTCGTATGTGGAAATAGCCAACCTCTTCCGGTGATTTCCCAAGTTGGCGCGCCATCAATTCGGTCACCGTAAGACCGCAAAGGCGGCCCTGGCAGGGACCCATGCCCGTCCGCAGGAATGTCTTCGCGACATTGGGGCCCTGAGCGCCCTGCTTCGCAGCGTCTCGTACCGCCCCGGCTGCGACCTCTTCGCACCGACAAATGACCCCATCATCGCCGGGCATACGAAAGGCGTCTAAGGGCCGGTAGAGCGCGTCGATAAAGCGCCGACCACGTAGCGCGCTATGCAATTCATGTTTGAGTTTGCTGATCGAAGAAGCCAGCTCGGCGGAGGGTGCCATGCTAAGGTCTTCGACAATATGCAGGGCCGCTACCCGACCGCTGATCTCGGCGGCAAGGGCGCCTCCTATTCCTCCGCCGTCACCGGCTATTGAAATTCCCCGTATATTTGTCCGAAATGCGTGGTCGAGTTGGGGCTCGAATGCGAGACGCTCCTCACTCCAGAAATGCTTGCAACCTGCTGCCATGGCGAGGTTCACATGTGGCGCAACGCCTTGGTGAAGAAGTAAGGTATCAACCTCCAGCTCTTGGGGCCCATCGCTCGCCGTGTAGCGGATCGATCGAAGTTGCCCGCTACCCTCAGCTTCAAGAGACGACACATTTCGCACGACTTTCGTCGAGCGTTGCACCTCGGCGAGCAGTCCGATGCCTTTGCGGAAGTAGGGTGAGATCAGGAAGCTGGGAAAGTGCCGGAACGCTCTCAACCAGTTGGAGCGGGGGGTTGTATCAAGCACTGCTGCCACGTGAACAGACGCTCGCACGAACTGTGCTGCAAGAAGATACAATAAGGGGCCGGTGCCAGCCAGCACCACTTTACCGGCCGGAACAACCCCGCTCGCCTTCAGCATCGTCTGCGCCGCGCCGGCCGTCAGCACACCAGGCAGCGTCCATCCTTTGATTGGAAAGGGGCGTTCCAGGGCTCCAGTAGCGATAAGAATGCTTTTCGCGAGGAGTACTTCTGCTCGTCCGTCGCGCTGTATGCCAACCGAAAGATCTTCGGCCTCCCCCTGGCGTTCAATCATCCAAATGGTGGATTGGGCAAAGTGTGTAGCGCCACTCTGTGCCACTTCGGCAACCAATCCGGCGCCACTATAATAGTCTTTTCCTAAAATGCGCGGTTCCAAAACCCCTGATATGGCGACGTTTCGAAATATTTGTCCGCCAAGCCCCAGGTTTTCATCCACGATCGCGACAGATAGACCACGCGCTGTCGCCGCAGCCGCGGCGGCCATTCCGGCGGGTCCTGCGCCGGCAATCACGAGGTCAAAAGAGGTCTTATTGCTGGCCTGCATCATTCTTGTTCCTTCAAGAGCACCCGGCGGCCGCCTCCCGTAATGATGCGCATGCCGTCTCGTACAGGTGTAAGACAGGCTTGGCGGTCGCCTTCGCCATCAATCGTGCAAAGACAGTCAAAACACACTCCCATTCCGCAGTAGGGCCCACGAGTCGTGTTTGTGACGGCCGTTCTGCGAAACGACGCATTTCCTGCGCACAGCAGCGCGGTGGAAACACTGTCGCCTTCTGCAACCTCTACACTTTCCCCGTCGATGAAAATCACGAGGGGCTTCTGTGGCTCATGCAATCTCTTGAACATCGGCAAATCTTTTCGGGCTAAAGACATCAAAGCGGCTTGGCAGGGCTCCGGCTGAAATCTCGCCAGCAAGGTCAAGCACGTGCGCGGCAGCCAGAGTGACACCGGAATGACATGTAACCAGGAAAGCTCCGGGATACAGGTGGCTCTTTTCGTATATGGGGCATTCATCTGGACTGAGGACGCGAAGCGCGCTCCATGCGCGAACGACGCGGGCCCGACCTAAGATCGGAAACATGCGGACTGCATCGGACGCTAGATCTGCCAGAACGGGGGTGGTCGTCCTTGTGTCGAATCCGGCATCCTCTTTCGAAGCACCGATCATGACACCGCCCTCGTCCGTTTGTCGAACATTCCCCACGGGGTAATCCAGGAATCGGTCGAGCTTTTCTGTTACTAAGATCTGGCCGCGCTCCGGATGAACCGGGGCATGCAGCCCAACCATCGGCGCGAGCCTGGCGTTGCCCAAACCGGCGGCAAGAACGATGCGTTGTGACGACACCATTCCCCCGGCTGTTGTGAGCTGAAAGCCCCCCTCATGAGGCTCGATTTTCCGAACCGAATGGTTTGGTCGATACACAACGCCTTGCAGTGACGACGCGCGATGAAGCGCGGCGAACAACCTGAGCACGTTGACATGCCCATCGAGTGGACAGTAGCTACCGCCGACCACGTCAGGCCCAAGCGCAGGCAGCATTTTCGAGAGTTCGCCTGGGTCGAGTATCTCAACCGGATAGCGTTCCTCACCCAGTAGCTGCATCAAGCGGTCTCTCGCGACTACTCTCGCCTCGATCTCTTGCTGGCTGAGGCAAAGGAGGAAGCCACCGCGCTGTTCCAAACTCACATCCACACCTGTTACAGTGAGGAGTTCGTCCGCAAGCTCCCGCCACAGCGACACAGAATGGCGAGACCAAAGGGAGTATTCTCGCATCCCAAGGCCTTTGAGATGCTGCCATACGAGTGCAAAGTTACCACGCGATGCGCGAACAGCGGTATCACCTTCGTCGAGAACCACCACCTTTTGGCCTTTTCGCGCCAGGCCATATGCGATGGACATCCCGACAATGCCACCGCCAACAATTGAAAAGTCGACGGAATCTGCTGTCACGCTAGGTCCCCGGCGACGTCTGCGGTATGCTCTCTCTTGCTGTCGACCGTGTCCATCGAAGAGCCGCAAGCAGCGGAAATAGCTCTGTGAGAACAATAGTGGGCCATATCTGCATCCTGTTGAATGGCTGAAACGATTCAACAGTTGCTCGCCGCATGGATAAATGCAAATTCATAATTTGGACCTATGCATGCCTCAATGTTATTAAGGCGGCACGCTTCCAGATTGCGTTGAGTTTCACCTCCCATGGGCTCAGATATCTCCCAGGTGAGACTTAAAAGCGGGAGGTCAGTTCTGCGGATCACTGCTAAGGACAGACAGATATTTGTCCGCGAGCAACTGCACCTGGGCAGCAAACTCGACTGCCACCCGAGACATTGGGCGATTTTGACTGGTCACCATGGAAAACCCGACGTCGATGTCGGGACGTAGAGGCCGAACAACGACGTTGCGTCCCAAAAAGTCTGCAGCCGTAAAAGGATCGACGACGGTTATGCCTAACCCTTGCGAAACGAGGGCACATGCAATAGCTGACAGCGGACTTTCGAACGCCCGCTCGTACCGCCCTAAATCTCCGAGCGCCCTTTCAATCGTGTGTCGCAGATAGCTACCCCGAGCCAGCATTATTATGCGCTCGCCCACCAACTGGCCAGTTGCAATCTTTTCATGTCGAGCCAAGCGATGCCCGACGGGAAGAACGACAACCAATTGTGCTTTGATCGGGGTGAAATTCAGCAGAGGTCGATCAGCTGGAACTTCGGCAAACCCTAGATCAAACTGGCCGCCCGCCACTCGCTCCAGAACGAGGTGTGAAGGTAGACCATCCAAAAGGATCGATAATTTTGGCCGATTGCCTGCGAAGGCAGCTATGCAGTGCGGCATGAACCCCAACGCAAGCGCTGGAAGGGACGCTATTCGAAGTGAACCCGTGAGTGATTGTCTGAGGTCACTCGCGTAGGCGCGCAGTTGATCCATTCCGAGATATGAGCGCTCAACCTCCGCAAGAAAAGCGGTTGCTTCAGCCGAGGGAGTTATCTGATTTCCCTTTCGATGGAACAGCTCGATCTTCACATCCATCTCGAGGTCACGGATGAGGCGGCTGACGGCCGGCTGGGTTATGCGCATCATGTCGGCAGCAGTGGTCATGCCACCTGTCAGCATAACCGCTCGGAAGGCCTCGATCTGACGTCCAAAGTTTGACATTTCCTCATAATATTTATGCATCGAGGGTCGTCAATAATGAATTTGACTTCATTGAAGCTACCTCAAAAAATCGATGCGTCATATAACCAACCTTAAGGGGAACAAAAATGACGAGTAAAACCCGTATCAAGGCAATAAGCGCCGTATCGTTGTTCGCGCTCGCAGCATCATCGGGCGCACTCGCGCAGGATCAACTGATCGTTAGTGGTCCTGGTGGATCAACCGAAAAGATCCTGCGCGAAAAGGTCTTTCGGAAGTTCGAGGCCGAGCACAAGCTGAAGGTGACCTATGTCGCCGGCAATTCAACGGACATCCTGGCGAAACTGCAAGCGCAGAAGGAGCAGCAAGAGATCGATGTTGCAATGATCGACGATGGCCCGATGTCTCGTGCGGTCTCGCTTGGGCTTTGCGCGCAGATCACAGGTATCGACTTCTCGAAACTCTATTCTGCTGCGGCGTTTCCCGAGAAAAAGGCATCCGGGTTCGGTTTGATTGCTACCGGCCTGATGTACAACAAGCAGGTTTTCGAGGCGAATGGCTGGACGCCGCCAAAGTCTTGGGGTGACCTGAAGGACCCCAAATTTGAGGGCAAGGTTGTCATTCCTCCGATGAACAACGGCTACGGCCTCCTCACAGTTGTCATGTTGGCCCGCATGAACGGCGGCGGGGAAAAGAACATCGATCCGGGGTTCGACGCCATGCAGAAGGATATTGATAAGAATGTCCTCGCCTACGAGCCTTCGCCCGCAAAGATGACGGAACTGTTCCAGACCGGACAAGCCGTGCTCGGTGTGTGGGGGAGTTCTCGCGCACAATCTTTCGCGGCCACGGGTTTCCCGGTCGATTTTGTTTATCCGGCGGAGGGCGCGCCGGCTGTGATGGTTGCAATCTGCCCCGTGGCAAAGGCCACGGCATCTTCCAAGGCTCAGGCTTTCATCGAAACCATTCTGTCGCGGGAAGTGCAGGAGGTTCTTGCAAATGAGGCTGGGCTTGCGCCTGTTAGAAAGGACGCAATCGTCGCAACACCTGGCATGATGCCGTATGGTGAAAAAGCAAACCAGCTTGTGACGGCCGATTGGGAGGCGATCAACGAGCATCGTGATGAATGGAACAAACGCTGGACGCGAGAGGTCGAGCGCTAACATTCTCGGACCCCTTGGACGTATGGTCTAAATCGCCCAATGATACGTTCACCTCCAAGCGTGCGTTCGGGAAACTGCGCGGAGCTGTCCGCTTCTCATAGGGGGCGCCGCCGTTGCTCGCTCAGGTACATATATTCAGGAGATACAGTGTCATACCTCGCACTAGACAAACTGCATAAGGCTTACGGATCTTCTGTCGCTGTAGAAGGCCTCAATTTGAACGTCGAAAAAGGCGAATTCGTTTCGCTACTTGGACCTTCCGGCTGCGGAAAGACGACAACGCTCCAGATGATCGCGGGCTTCGTCGAACCGACGAACGGGACCATTCGCCTTGATGGCAAGGACCTTCTGAAGTTGCCCCCAAGTCGTCGTGGACTGGGGATCGTATTCCAGAGTTACGCTCTTTTCCCACATATGTCCGTCGCCCAAAATCTTGCCTTCGGCCTCGAGATGCGTGGCGTCGGCAAGGCGGAGATCCAAAAGCGTGTTTCCGAGACGCTCGACCTGGTCGGCCTATCCGACAAAGCGGGACGATATCCCCGACAGATGTCGGGCGGCCAGCAGCAGCGCGTGGCACTTGGACGCGCGCTGATCATTAAGCCCTCGATACTGCTCTTGGATGAGCCCCTTTCCAACCTCGATGCGAAGATGCGCGAGGAAATGCAGGTCGAGCTTCGGCAAATTCAGCAGACTTTGGGAACAACGACGATCCTCGTCACGCACGACCAGCAAGAGGCGCTTGCCCTTTCCGACAAAGTCGTTGTCATGAGTGCCGCGAAAGTCGAGCAGATTGGTAGTCCTCTTGATGTTTATGAGCGGCCGGCGACGCCATTCGTGGCGTCATTTCTGGGAAAAACGAACACATTCACTGGCGACGGTGTCGGTACCGATCTCATTGTGGCCGGTCATCGAATCCCTGTCGGCCGAAGCATAAGCGGTCGATGTTCGGCCTCCATCCGGCCTGAAAAGCTTTCGATCGCGAACGGCTCCGCCGGCGGTTTGCCCGGGCGTGTTACCGCGCGAGTATTTCAAGGCAATCATTGGCTTTTTCAGATCGAAACGCCGGCAGGCCTCGTTCTCTTTATCAAGCAGAATGACGGAACCCCCGTTCCAATCCCTGAAGGACAAGTCTATTTGACCATGAAGGCAGAAGACTTGATGCTTCACGCGGGGACTGCAATATGAGCCAACAGCGAGAAGCCTACCTGCTGGCGGGGCCGGCGACCATGCTGTTTTTGGGGATCGTCGCGATACCGCTCGGCATGACGCTCCTACTTTCCTTGTATCAGTGGAGCCCGACAGAGGGCATCACTACGACGCTAAATGTAGCGAACTACGTGGAGATCTTCTCTGACAGCTACTTCGCGGAGGTATTCTTCCGGACGCTTCGGATCTCGGTTCTCGTCACCGTTGCCTGCATCTTTCTTGGAATTCCCGAAGCATATATTCTTCGGCGCATGCGGGGCCCTTGGCGATCGATGCTTATTCTCGTCGTCATCGGCCCTCTGCTTGTTTCCGTCGTTGCTCGGACTTTGGGCTGGGCGCTGATCCTCGCTGGAAATGGAGTGCTTCCACAGCTTCTGATGAAGCTGGGCATTACGACGACGCCTGTGTCGCTTATGTTCACTGAAACCGGAGTTGTGATCGCACTAACGCACGTCCTCGTACCGTTCATGGTTCTGTCTGTTTGGGCTTCTCTGGGACGAATGGATCCGTCTACTGAACGGGCAGCTCAATCGCTCGGCGCAGGACAGTTTACGATCTTCCGCCGCATAGTTCTCCCGCAGGCTATGCCTGGAGTACTCTCTGGTAGCATCGTTGTTTTTACGTTGGCAGCAAGCGCTTTTGCGACACCGGCGATCGTTGGTGGTCGTCGTCTGAAAGTGGCTGCTACAGTTGCCTATGATGAATTTCTCAACACCCTGAATTGGCCACTTGGTGCTGCCGTCGCAGTCCTCCTTCTCGTTGGGATTCTCTTTATCGTTGTCGGTTGGAACCGCTTTGTGGAGCGGCGCTATTCTCAGGTGTTCTCAAAATGAAAAACGGGCCAATCGCACTTTGCTTCAACGCGCTTTTCGTCACTTTTCTTCTTGCTCCCATGGTAATGGTCTGTCTCGTCGCTTTCACTCCTGAGGGCTATCTCGCGCTGCCTACCAACGGGTTTTCACTTCGTTGGTTCTACAAGCTCGCAGAATATCCGGAGTTCATGGATTCGTTCCGGATCAGTGTCGTCGTTGCTGTGGCCTCCGCCCTCATTGCGCTCTTTTTTGCAGTTCCTGCAGGGCTCGCCATTGCTCGCTACCATTTTCTCGGTCGAGATGCCCTCAATGCATTTTTCATGTCTCCGTTGATGATACCGCACGTTGTCCTCGGCATCGCATTCCTACGATTTCTCACTCAGATCGGTTTCGCCGGGACGACCGCAGGCCTGATGATCGGGCACATTGTAATCATCTTTCCTTTTGCGATGCGCATGATCTTGGCCAGTGCAGCAGGTATGGACAAGCGGATCGAGGACGCAGCCTCATCCCTCGGCGCAAGCCGCTTCACCATCTACAGGCGTATCATCTTGCCGTCGATCATACCAGGCATCGCGGGTGGATTTGCCTTATCGTTCATTCAGAGCTTCGACGAAGCAACGATGACGATTTTTGTCGCTTCTCCCACAACCACGACGCTGCCTGTGCGGATGTTCAACTACATCCAGGACTCCATTGATCCGCTCATCTGCGCAGTCTCGGCGCTTCTAATCCTGCTGACCATCGTTGTGATGGCGGTCTTGGACCATATCTACGCTCTTGAACGCCTGTTCGTCGGGGAATTACGGTCATGATCTCGATGCGGGGCTAAACCGGGGGGGCGCTTTTCGAGCTTATGTCCGGTTGTTGGCGCTATCGCGCATTGCAGCACGTCCGGCCCGTATCTCGGCTCACGAAGTTAATTTTGCGTGGCCGGCTGCCCAGAGATGTGCGCTGCGGCCAACTTGGCGCCATGCCGGACGCCTTTTTGGCGAGGGACGCCGCTAGCACCGCAGGAATGGCCGGTCGGTGCACGACGTCGATCACGCCTGCGCTATCGGCGGTCGCCGGCATGGTCTCGGCAGTGGCAACGACTACGATCGAGCCGAGTACTGCCAGCCCTTAGCATCGCCATTTGCTTGGAAGCATGGCCCGGATGGGTAGGAAGCAGAAGGGCGTCGAACGAGGAGGCCGAAAGCATGTCCAGGGCGCGGTTCTGATCTGAAAAAAACTGACCGGCTCGTAGCCGAGTGCTGCCGCCGTCACTTCAGTTTTGAGGCGCTCGACCTTGTTGTTTCCTACGAGCAGGATGCGTTCCCCCGAGCCTTCGGTAGCAGCGGCGAGGTCTTTGACCGCATCAGGGCCTTTCACCGGCAACCAGACACTGACGGTGTTGCCGGCCCCCACTTGACTGCGAACTCAAGCGTCCCGTGATGTGCAGCGACGATGCGTTTGACCGTTTCACCGTAGCCAAACCAAGACCATTGCCCGTTTCTCGTGTAGAGAAGAACGGCTCGAAGAGGCGATCCTGGACGTCCTGTGTCATGTCCCCGCGGTTGTCGGTCACGGAGAAAACGACACGCCTGAACGGGAAGTCCCTCGCCGCGTCGACATAGATCCCAGAGCTGGCTCGGAATAATAGGGCAGCCGGTACAAGTGGAATTTCTGCCTGACCATGGCTTAAATGCCGGAATGCCATTTGATCATGAACAGCGACTGCTCAATCCGGCTTAACTCGCATAGAGGGTTGACCTGCTAATTTCTACGCGAAGATTCGGCCAAAATCCTGAGCATCGTCGAAGGCATCGCGGTCGCTATCGATGCCGTCAGTTGGAGCAGCTCATCCAACGCCGCGCCCTCTTGAATTCAAAAGAAGCAGGTCGCAATCACCTCGTGATTCATTCATGTGGGCCTGACTATTCGGTTTGATAGTAAGAAAAACTACATAAAAAGTCGTTTGATGATATTAAACGTAAGGATTTTTGTTGATAAACCGGGGGTAAAGGCATACATTCGCACGAAAATACGAATGTGAAATCTGAATATTTACGATTTTTACATGGATATACGTTATTTTTTGGATATTAATATGAAGATGATTACCTGTTGTTCATTTAAAGGCGGCTCAGGAAAGACCACAGCTCTTATGGGGCTTTGCTCCGCCTTTGCGGCGAATGGCAAGACGGTCGCGCTGTTTGAGGCTGACGACAACCGGCCGCTAACCACCTGGATGGAAAATGCTGTCGAGAGCGGCACCTGGGACGAACGGTGCAGCGTCTTTATTGCCGATGAACTCTCCTTGCTCGAAGAGGCCTATGCGCGGGCAGAGGCGGGCGGATTCGATTATGCCCTGGCGGATACCCACGGCGGATCGAGCGAGCTGAACAATACCATCATTGCCAGTTCGGAATTTCTGTTGGTGCCGACCATGCTCACGCCGCTCGATATTGACGAAGCGCTGTCGACCTACCGTTACATTGTCGAATTGCTGGTGGCGGAGAAGCTGCATGCCCATACCGCTGTTCTGCGGCAGCGCGTGCCGGTCGGTCGGACAACGGCTTCACAGCATGCGGCGGCGGAACTGCTTAACGCTTTGCCCCAGTTCAACGTGCCGATGTATGAGCGAGATGCCTTCGCGGCTATGAAGAAACGCGGCATGCTGCATCTGACACATTCCAGCATGAAGTCCAAACCGGGATTACGGCTGATGGCCCGTAACTATGAAACAGCCCTGAGCGAAATCGCCGAGCTTTGTGCTTTCGTGACAAAAGCCTTGGAAAGCTGAAGTGGCGATCCGTAAGCCCAGCGTTTCCGTGACGGACGCAAAGCGTCTGGCAAAAAGCCGGTGGGATGAGCCCACCTCGCGGCTACCAGACCCTGCGCCAATCGAGAAGAGGCTGCCGCAGGAAACAGGCGTTAGACGGCAGGTTGAGACAGAGACGGAAACGCAGGCGGTTCGGCCCGAAACAATGGCGCCATCTCCTCTGGCTGAACCCGTTAAGCTGGCAAGGCGCATGCCGGTCGATAGTGTGTTTCCAGAAGTAGAGCCGGCCGAACCCAAGATCCAGGTATTCTTGTCCGCACCTCTTCCGGCGGCAGGGATTTCATGCAGCTTCGATGCCCTGATCCGACAATACTCCCCTTCCAAGGCGCTACAGATGATCCTCCGCAGGGCGCTCGGCGGATACGAAATCCTGATAGAGAACGGGTCTTTCAGGACAGCGCCAACTGACTATCCAATTGGCGAACCGGCGGCAGGCATAACGATCATCCAGACATCCCGCATGATACCTCTGCGTCTGGTCGATGTTGTGCGCTCGCATTTCGATCCGCTGGGCTTTGAGAGCACGCGTGCTTTCGGCCGCAAGCTCGCCTGCGCGGCGCTCGCGACATTCTTCGAAGCGGAACGTAAGCCGAGAAAATAAAGCCCCTCGTTGCGCCGCGCGGAGGCAATCAGATTCGTCTCATCCTGATCGCCGCGCTATATTGCGCTCTCGTTACGGCCGGTCACGTCCATTGGAGGGTTGGTCTAGCGGCCGCGCGACGCCCGGTCGCGATCGGACGGCCTGTCTAGTCGTGCGCGTTTGGCAGACGGTGCGTTGTAAGATCCCGCTGGATCCCGTCGCTCATCCAGACGTCGGGATTGCTCGGCCGTGCCTGTTTGCATCGCCGGAGGCGTCTGGCCAATGCCGGAAACGCGCACGTTCTCGGGCAGATGAGTATTGCCGTGAGCCTTTTTCAGAGGATTTGCCGTGAAGTATTCCCGCATTTCCTGGTCATACTGAAGCGCGTCCTGTAGGGCCAATGAACCTGGTGGCAGCAAGCCTAGCTTGTATTGTTCAAGTGACCGCAGGCCGACCGTCCATCTTGGACGCAGACCAAGAAAGCGTGTTTCCCGTTCCGACAACTGGGCAGCCTGACGGGCATTGAGCCTGGCATAGGTCGGCTGGCCGAATTCCTCGTAGTTTACTGCAAGGCAAAGTTCGCTGTCGGGCGGCACGACCGCATGCCTGCCATCGGCAAAAAGCCGGCCACCCTTCTTGGCAAGCAGGGGTAAAGTTTCGTCGAATTTCCAAAAAGGCGCCGCGTTCCCGCAAACGAGCCGCGCCATGGCTTGCCTGAGACCTTGTGGTGGGTTCGGTGGCCATTCAAGCAGGGCTCCCACTTCCGTTTGGACATAAGCGGGACAATACCGAGAATGGTGGACTGAACGCAGTACCTTCTTGAGAGCCTGATCGCCCAGGCTGGTATTGGCGATGGCGCTGGTGATCTTCTCCATGAGAAAGTCGGGCGGCGGCCTGAGCACTTCCAGGGCCCTCAAGGCTAAGTTGAGTTCCTGCGGTTTTTTCAGGTAATCCGCGGGCTTGTGAGCTGCGAAGTCGCTTTTGGACATATCCTGGAACCGAAAGCCAAGTGCCGTCCTGGCCTGCACCGTCATTTTGCTGGCTTGATGCTCGCTCAGCTCGAGATAAACACGCCTGCCGTCTTCTGTACAGAATCGGCTTTGAACGCAAAGTCCGGACCGTTCGAGGAGTTTGTAATCCTTTGATTGAAACATCTTGTCGTCATAAAGCACGAGAAATGGCCAAAAATCTCGTGTGCGCGGTCTTCCGAATGTATTACCCTCAAGATATTCTTTTTCATACGGAAATTTTCCTCTCCAGTTACCCGTTGAATCATCTCCGTTGCTCCGATCGTGTCCATTCTGATAAAATAGATTATAGTCTAGGCCAACTTTTCTCAGGTAAGTTTCGTATTTTTCCTTAGTGACTATTTCGCGGTGAGTGTATATACCCAGGTCGTTTTTGGGCGGCCAGATATTCTCATCGCGCGCATACCGTTGCCTTGCCTGGGGCATTGGCCTGGGGGGCTCGAAAGGTATGTTGTCATCGCTATCGGTGAGATCATTGCTCTCGCTGTCTCCTGTCCGTGTGTCGAGCCGTTCTTGAGAGCCAGCCGGGTTCTCTGGTAGAACGTTGGCTGGATCTCGATCCGCGCCCTGCGATCGACTTGCCTCCGCCCCGTCCTTCCGAGTTTCCGCCTCCCTTAAGATACGATCGATTTCGCGCAGCTCGCTTTGTGAAAAGTCGGAGAATTCGTCGTCGCTTTTCGAGCCGGCCGTAGTGCCCGGTTGAAAGGCGGCTGAATTTCGATCCGCGCCTGGCTGCGATCGATTTTCCTCCGCCTGGTCTTTTCGGGCTTCCATTTCCTGCATGATACGATCGATCTCGCGCAGCTCGCTCTGCGAAAAATCGGGATATGTACCATCACTTTTTGAGGCAGTGGATGATGTATCGAGGTCGGTCTTTGGATTTGAAGCCAGACTCTGCCGCAATGCCTCGCTGTGGGCCAAGTTGCCGTACTTAGGCTTTTTTGCCGCGCCGGCAACCTCGGTGGCAGCTTCGAATTTGCGCTTTGCGACCGATGTCGATGGATCGACCGTGCTCTGGCCGCCAACCGGCTGCCCTTGCAACGCTGCGTTTATAGGCCAGGGATTTGACCTTTTGTGGTACTCGCTGGCAAAAGCTTCTAGGGCTGCCCCGTATGCGTTCGTGCGGTTGTCAAACGCCTCAGAGTGCCCGAATTGTCGTCTGCTGCTTCTTGTAGAAGACAGGTCCGCAACGATAGTCTTGTGCCATTGCGTTAAAGTCGCAGGACCGAACTTGCCCGGCTCCCTGACCGTTACGTCGAACCGGCTTCCTTCGCTCTTTGCATAATTCACAATCTCCTTCTGGTAGCCCCTTAGCGGTAGGCTTCTCAGGTAACCATCGGATTGCATATGCTCACTTTTCACAATGCGATCCCAGGCATTTTCCACCCGGCTGGCATCAGCATCGCTGACGGCTCTGTGCCGCTCTCGCAGAAGAGCTTCAAGGCCTTGTGCCGGTTGCGCCCAGTTCTTGGTTCCGTCTGGTTGCCGGATCAGGTGATTGTCATATATAATGGTCCCATCGCGCCTCTTGATATGGATTCGGTCATATTGCTTCCCTTGTTCCGCGTCAAAGACGGCACGGGGCCAGCCAACATACGCCTCCTTATAGGCATTCCAAGGGCAGAGCACGTTCGTTCCGATATGTCCGTTGCGCAGCGCTCGTTCAGCTCGATCGAGCACACCTGTCCAGCTTAAGTGATGTGGCGTTGCTACTATGTGCAGCTCGGTACGATACCCCGAGTTCCTATACCAGCCGGCCTGTTGCGCAGAATTGGTTGGGACGGCCACCTCCAGGACAATGTTTGCCCTCATGCGTTCCGCCCGGCTCGCAGTTTCTCGGATGAAATATCCTGACCCGGCCTGCCGTGCGTCATTTACTGCATCTGACGGATTGGTTTTGGCGAGCTCATAGTAACCTGGCACCCAAGCGTCAAAGTCGTCTCCGATGATTTTTTGCGTGGCCCCCGACAGCCCCAATTCTGCTTGCCGGATTGCCGTGCTTTTGCCGCTCCCGGGCTGGCCGGCGACCACAACGAGTGTTGGGTGGTCAGGAGCCTGCCCTTTGGCTCCGATTGCCGGAATAATCCTCTTTTCGAAAATGTCCCTGGCTTGTGCCAACGTCATTTTTAAAGGACCCTTCGAAGTGAAGTTCTCGAAGGTCATACGGCAGTTCCTTTAGAACTTACCAGGGTGACGAGAGTATTCACGTTCTCATCGAGGCGGCGAATTTCTTTCGCTAATATGGCGGCAACTGCTGCATCGCCCCCGAGCGCAGAAAGGCGATCGGTGAGACGAAACCTCTCCTTCTCGATTGCAAACCATAAAGGATGACTTTTGAGGGCGTCGCCATCGCAGCCGTATTCAAGGCCGATTAGGCGGGACATCAGTGCGAGAAACAGATCGTGAGTGTCATTGATGATCTGAAAAGCCGGCGTATCCGCATACCGCCCAGTTAGACCAAGCTCCCTTTCAGGGGAATCGTCGATTCTAGGTGCCACGTTAAATTAATCCCTAATAAATAAATCAACATTGAAAAACGTCATTCGTAAAGAGATGAAACTTACACATAATATATAGGGGAAACGCAGTAGAAAATTCCATATAACATAGACTGTGGTTGTCTTGTATGAATAAATTAGGCGTGTCTGTTGTCGCAATGACTTAAATATGCTTATTTTCGTTAAAATTTGTATTTTTTAGAATGATTATCAATTCAAATCTCCAGCGTTTCTGCCAAGAATGCGCCAAGTTTGCCGATTTCGTCCATGGCCGTTTCATAGTTGCGGGCCGTCATCCGCATCGCCGGGTTGGATTTCATGCCAGAGTGCGTGAGGTGCAGCATGCCACGCCTCTTCATCGAGGCGAAGGCGTCACGGTCATACATCGGCACAGTGAACTGCGGCAGCACGCTTATGGTGTCTGATGCCGCCCGTTGTGAGGTTGTGATCCGGCTGACTGGCACGCGCTGTTGGAGAATGGCAGTATGAGCGTGCAGATTTTCCGCGACGAGCAATTCGACAATATACCGATAGGTTGACAGCGCTTCATCGATGTCGAGCGGCGTGAGCATGGTGGGGACGAGCAGGAAATCCGAGCTTGCAATGATTGTATTGTTGAGTTCGCTCGACCCGCCATGTGTATCGGCCAGGGCGTAGTCAAAACCACGGCTCTCTGCATCTTCGTAAGCCGTTTCTAACAGCGGTAGGTCTTCGGCCGCGAAAACGCTGCACCGCTGGTCCCAGGTTCCATTTTCGACGGCGTTTTTCATCCAGTTGTGAAGGGGACGGTTAACGTCAGCTTCAAGCAAAGCGACCGTTTTTTCGTTTGCTGTGAGTGCGGAACAAAGAGCCATCAAGGCAGTGGTCTTTCCAGCGCCGCCCTTAAATGAGCAACAAGTAATTAATTTCATCTTCATATCCATAATAAAACGTATATAAATGTAAATTCGTATATATATGTAAATATCGTAACTAAAAACACTGAGTTAGTGTATATAATGTGCATGTTTTCAGCAATAAATTCAACGCTAAACTCAAAAAGTGGACGTTTTCAAGCATTTTTCATTTTTGATATTGATATCTATGAAAATCTGCTGCAGAATTAATTAATATTTATTGTGAGATTTGTTCAGAAATAGACCGAATTTTTTACTATGGACTTGCGCGCCTTGGCGATTGCCGGGCTGTTCATCCTTAGGAACAAGGTATTTTAGAGATTATGAGAGTAGGCGCTACGACCGACCTGCTGGGCGATTTGCCAGTTTCAAAGAACACCCCAGTAGGCAGAAACCCCAAAGACTACAAGATTGTCAGTGTCCGGCTTCGTCAGGCGGAATTCGAGAGTTTCTCCGAGCAGGTTCAAGCGATGGGTCTGACACATAATCTGGCGTTGCGCATTGCTGCGCGGCGGATCTCCGGCTTCCTGGAGATTGATGCCGAAACGCGCCGGTCGTTATGGCAGATCTCGGATAAAATCGGCGAAATCTCCGGCAATCTCATGCATCTAAGACGCATTGCCGACCGATCAGGCACCCTGGATATGGACAAGCTCGCAGAGTACCGCACAGCGTTCGGCAGAGAATTCGCTGTGCTTGATGACAAACTGCAGACTCTCCTGAATGTCTCCCAGCGGAGGATCGATGGTTGCGCCATGCTGAAAGAGTCATCGAAAACGTAGAACGGCTCAGACGACCGAGTGAGTAAGGCCTATGGAAACCACCGAAGCCCTCATTAAGAGAATTCCGAAAGGTGGCACGCGCTCCGTCAAGGGGTTGGCGAAGCAGCTCGGATATCTCTCCCGTCAGACCGATCGGGATCGGGAGACGATCAACCTGGTTCCGGCACAGCGTCATCAGTTCGATCCGGGCAATCCGAACGTAGTGGACCCAAATGACGTCTGGGCCTTTGCCCGGCGAGTCTACGAGCGGTCGGGACGCCTGTTGCCGAACGATCCGAACGGTGAACTCGACAACGACCTGACCATGCATTTCGTCATCAGCTTTCCGCGGGGCACGGACCTACCGGCGGCAGAACGGGCTGGGCGCGATTGGGCGGAATATGTTTTCGGCCACGGTCACCGGAACTCTCAGCGTATCATGCAGAGACACGATTACGTAACAGCATTTCACTCCCATGGAGACGATCGCAATCATCCGCATATGCACGTCGTCGTCGACCGGGTTCCGCTGGGCGGCGGCCACCTGCTGACCCTAGAGCTAGGACATCCGCACTGGAGTTATGAGGCCATGCGTTTGCAAGCCGTCGAGGCAGCGGCAAACCATGGCATTGAACTCGTGGCAACCACTCGCGCAGACCGCGGGCTAACGGAGCGGCCAATGACGGACGTTCAATTCCGAGAGTTTCAGCGCCTCCTCATGCAGCGACCAACGACACGGGACGACGCTCTGCGGCGTCGAGAAGACGCAAGAATGGTCCCGTATTTCGACCCGATGTTCGACGGCGAGGGACGTGCTCCCGGTGCGAACGAGATTTCCGAGGATGTCACGCGGGAGAATGTCGATCAGAGCTGCGAACCCATCTATGTAGCGGTTCCCGATCGCAATGCCCTCGGGAGGGGTGGACCTGGGGGCGGTGGACCTGGGGGTGTGGGCCCCGGCGGCGGTGGGCCGAGTGGCGGGGGCGGACGTGGCGACGGCAGACAGCCGCCGGACAATCGCGGCGATCTCGGCAACGGTCCGCCTGGTGAACCTCGGAATCAAACCGAGCGGCTAGACGGTGTTGGCGATCATGACGAAGACGGCAATGTCTTTGGCGCGGACGGCGCAGATTTTGGAGGCGGCGATGACATGTCGGACTCGTCCCAGAGCCGGTCCGGCAGGAATGCATCGGACGCCGGCCCCTCTGGCAACGACGAGCGTCCTACCGGCGAAGATCAGAGCGGCGGTGACGATGCGCAACGCCCAGCCGTGACGGCCGAGAGCTCTCGACATCCCGACCAGTCAAGGGCCAACATCGAGGCTGCTGCGCAGGCGCAGGCTGCCCATAGATTGGCCGCCCGCAACAGGCGTGAGCAGGAAGCCCGCGATGATCAAGACCGCCGCCGGAAAATCGCGGAACGGCCGGCAGATGAGGCACAGCGTTTGAGAAGTGCGCAGAGAAGCGCAGACCGCTCCGCACGGGAACAGGAAACCTTCGATGACGACGGCCGGCGGCGCAGGACCCCCACACGATCCGCTGAAGAAAGACTTGGCGGCCGCGATGTAAGTGCGGGTCCCTCGGGCAGCAACAACCCCCCGGGCAACGAAGGTAGAGGCAGCGCCTCTCAGGATCGGTCCAGGCTTTCACCGGTCGATGAGGCAAGGCAGCGCTTGCGAAATGCGCGGGCGGCCGAGCGTGCCCACCGCATGAACGGGCCACACAACTCCGGCGCGACACGCCAGGCCTGGCGCGAGGAGCACCACCGGCTCCGGGGAGAAGTCCGGCGGGCCAATATAGACTGGCAGAGAGCCCGCCATGGCGGACCCAATGTCACTACCCGAGCTCAGGCGCGGGCTCAAGCGGCGAACGCCGATGCACAGCCGCCAGCGCAACAACAACAGGCGCGGCCTCAGGATGGCCGGACCCTGCGCACGCCCACCCAGCGGAGCCGTCACGACGATGGGAACGAACCTCGCTCTCGCTAGCGCCATCGTGGAATTTTAGGAAGCAGATGAAAGGAAAGCCAATGCCGAAGAACGATAAAGACAATGCGATTGAGGCTGTGAAAGCAGGATCATCAAGTGAATTTACGGGCGTGAGTAAAGAAAATGACACCGCAGAAATTGACCCGTTAGCCACCGATGTGAATGAAATACCCGGAGAAGAGATCAATATATACTTGGATGAATTCGAATTATCGCGACTTATTATGGATTCTGCAATTAATAAATTCGAAAAGTCTATTAATACGGTGAAGTAATATTTCATCAAACTTGGAGTTTAGATATGCGCAACGGTGACGATTATGACTCGAGTATGGGTGGTGCCGACGACGACGCTGGCAGTAGCTCCGGCACGCCGCTCCGGCAAACCGGTTCCCTGGCCTTTCAGCCGACAGGGCCTGGCCAGCTTTCCGGTCCGGCGTCTGGCTTCCCTGGCGGATACAATCCCTATAGCAATGGATTTAATCAAGGAAGTTCCAGCACCCAGCAATACGGCGCTGCGCCAATCAAGCAGGAGGAAGGCTATACGGCCCCACCTGCTTTCAGCACAGACTATGAGCCCTTCACTTACGGGTTCAATTCCGCGGGCATAAAACTGGAGGATGAAGGTATCGGTCGCCAATACTGGGATGAGGCAATCAACCAGTTTTCAAATTCGGCCAATCACCGCGCGGTATTGTCCAGCAGCGAAGACATGCTTTTCGCCGATCCGGGCAGAGCGTCGAATGACGATTTCGCCTGGCTGACGGGCAAGCAATTGATGGATAAGTATCCCGGCATCGCTCAGCGTCGAGCCGACGATGCGATGAAACTCATCAAGGCCGAAAACGGCAATTATTATCCGGAGGCACAGTACTACAATAGCATCACGGCTCCCGGCTGCGATTACAACTCAACAGACGAAGCTTATCGCCAATATGTCTACCGGCAGAAAATGCAAGGGTTCGGTGTCACGCCAACAAAATACTCCGGAGCCGTTTTCAATCATCGGACGGGCCAGTATCAGCTATCAGGCGCCGACGCCTATATGGATACGCCTGGCGGCAAGCGGTACAGGCAGTTCGAGTACAAGTTTCCCGAGCATGCCGGCGTCAATGCACCCGACTTTCTTTACCGGAACGAGGACGGAACGTTCCGGGGCAAATACCGGCACGAGAACGACGAGTTCACCGGAAAATCACCTGAGGAAGTAAAGGTCGCGCTGAAGGCGACAAGTCTCCATCTCAAATCCTCCACAAACATTTATCAATCGACCGAGCATCTCGGTCCCGAGTTCGCCAACACGCGCTTTAAGGGATATGTCAACGAGAGCCGGGCTCACAACAAGAACCTACCCAAGGCCGTCGTTGACATCGGTCCCGCGCATATCGACGTGGATTACATCCTGGCCAAGCACAGCGAAGGTGCGCTCGCACAGATGATCAGGCAACGGGATCCGGAGATCATCCTGCGCACGCGTGTCCTGATGCCGGGTGGAAACACCTACATGCCGGTCACGCGACTGAAACAGATGTCAGAAAAAAACCACGACGGTCGATATCAGCAGGCCTTGAGCCACACCAGTCTGCCAAAAGACTTCGGCTTCATCGATTGGCAGCATCCCGCAAACCGAAACAGGCCGAAAACCATCCGAGACGATTCAGCCGTTCTAGTTCACATGAACGGCATGCTTCTCAAGGGCGAGGCGCTACAGAAAATTCTCGGACCCGGCAAGACCATCGAGCAATATGCTTCGAAAGATACCATCCTTGTTCAAAGCCAACAGAGGAACAAAGAGGGGCATCTGTACAATAACGGAAACTACAAGAACCTTGCCAACCTGCAAGATCATGAGGTGCCGGTGGTTGCGGCGGCAATGATTCAAGGAAGGCACATGACCCCCGCAATGCAGTACGGCCAATGGGCGCAGTACCAGCCACAGACAGGAGGCCAGCCGCCACGGCAAAACTGGGTCCCTCCATCGCGGCAGCCGAATTACTCCCGAAACCAGCCCAACTCGTACGGCAGCCGACCCGAACCGCAGAACTACTACCAGGGACAATCCGGCCCGCAGGGCTATTACCGTGGCAACCCGGGCTTGCAGCAGCAACGGGGTGGTTATCAAGATTCTCAGCAAGAGCCCCAGAAAGCCAAACAGCCGCGTGTGTTCGACGCCAGATCCCGTAACGGTGGCTGGGGCCTCTAATCCAATCGCAGCGATGAAGACGTAACGCGCGTCCCGATGCCCGATGGTCAGGCCATCGGACATTGGACAGGATGAGGCCACAAGGAAAGGATCGTGGCATGGTTAATATCACCTCCGAAGACGAACCCGGCAAAGGCCGTTTGTCGAGAAGCGCACGCCTTGCCAAGAAAGCAGCGGAAGAAATCGCCGAGGCAAGCGACTATCGGGAGATGCGGTCCGCCCAAAAGACAGAGAAGTATCTGGAAGACGGTAGCGCATACGAAACTGTCCTCCGCTACGCACAAGGCAAGTCCGGCATAAAGAAGAACAATCCGTTCACGGATAAGGTCGCATTCGATGCCGAAAAAAGGCAACTTACCATTACCAAGAGCCATTTCGGCCGAACAAAGGTCGTTACACTCTCCGCCAACAGCGATGGAACTGGTTTCTATTTGTCTGAAATCAGAAAAACGCAAGGAAGCTATCATAGCACCTCCAAGTTCAATGAAGACGGTGAACTGACCTATTTGAACAGGGCAAAAGCGGGTGATCATTATCTGGAAAGGTGGGAGCAGGATACTTACGGGAAACTGGTCAGAACGCGGCACAGATACCACGAGGGCCTCGTCCCGATGGAGGACAGGCTCGTCTCTGAGGGGGGAAGAGACGTTCTTGTCAGAAAGGAATCTGGCAAGACCTATGCGAAATTCATTGTTGATCAAGATTACAATCTGAAAACGACGCTCAACAGAGCGGATACAGGTTATTCGGAAGAAATTAAATACTCCGATAGCGGCCGCTTTTCCGATAGCTACGTCCGCAGACTTGGCGGACTGATCGAAACAGACGCCCGATCAACCTGGGCGCCGAGCATATCCCGCAACGCCAGATCCGGTGACAGGGATTATATCGGCCCGCCTTCGGCTGTGCCGCTGTATGAGACCGGGCGGGAGAGAACTCGTCTGCGGGTCGGCCCCTATGAGAGCAGGGTAACGCTGAACGACGATCAGTCACTGGCAAGCAGGGAGACCCGATATTTTCCGGGTTTCAGCAAAAAGGAATCCTACGATTTCAGCGACCAAAAAACAGTTACCCGTAAACTCTTTGGTGTCTCCTTTACCTATCAGCGGGACCTGAAACCGCATGAAGTCGACGAACGGGCGCAACGGCAGGTAAGGCATGAACAGGACCAGTTGGCCTGGAAAGAAAAAGGCGGTGAAGTTCGGACCGTAAACGGCGCCAGAATGCAGACTCCGGCCGGTTTCGATCCTGCCGCATATGGCATGGCGCCCGCAGAATTCGGTCTGTCTGGCGATATCCCCAATCATAGGGAACGGTCTGTTTTCCGGTACCCGCCGAACCCCGAATGGGATACCGCGCTAAATAATCTCATAAACGACATGCGCACTATGGGGCAAGCCAGATTCGGTCCCGACCCGGAGAGGGAAGGCTTGGATGGAATGGAGCCTCTGGCGGCATTTCCTCAAGCCGCTGCCGATCAGCGGTGGGGCCGCCCGACCACGTATGGCCAGCCGCCGCTGTCCTATGGTGCTATTCAGTCGCCCGTACCCTCTGTAGATCCGCTCATCAGCGGCTTTGGCGCTCAGAGCGGCGGCCCGGGAGAATATGGCCTGAGGACTGCGAGCGGAACGCATTTCGACCCGGATAGGGAGGGCATGGAAGGATTCGGCAA
>NZ_FNGR01000056.1:0-25737 GCF_900103045.1 Ensifer sp. YR511 | reverse complement strand
GTTCCTCACGAGCTCCGCCGCCCACGTTTCTCTTTCTCTATATTCAATTGTCAAAAAACCGACGAACGCACCGTCCGTCAAACCGTTCCCACAAAGCCCAGAACTCTCGTCCCGAACCCCTCAATCAGCACCAAGCCAATCAGGAAACTCTAGAGCGAAGGTCGTCGTCGCCAGCAGCGCCGCCGCCCTCGTCAGTGATCGGGCTTATAGACCCCCATCCTCACAGACGTCAACAGCCACGTTCAAAAAAACTTCAAAAATCGACAAATCTCTGAATTTAAACAATAATTCCAGCTGTTGATAAACTAGGTCGATTTAATGCACCGGAAAATCAGCGAATCCGCGTCGCGAATCTTTGACCAGGCGGTCAAAAACCTGATGGCCATTTCACGTGGCCCAAAACGCCCCTCTGAGCGACCTCATCTACATGTAGACAGCATGGGTCTCTCAGCCGTCAGATGTAGATATCTCCAGCACGAAGCGCCATACGAAGCACGCTCACGGACGCGCCACGCTTGCCCTTGGCCGGGCGATTGCCGTACTTGCGAATTGTCCGCCCTGCCCGACATGACGATCCATGCGGTGGCGGACCGACAACATGGTGATGCATGAGCCGACGGATGCACCGACCGCACGCAGCGCCAAAGGGGGCGGAGAACCAGACGTGACGACACAGCTTCCTGCGCTTCCGGTTCGCGAGGTGCTGCCCGCACTGGCACATGCGCTCACCGCAGGCCCCTCCGTGGTGCTTTCCGCCCCACCCGGCGCCGGCAAGACGACGCTCGTTCCGCTCTTCCTGCTCGATCAGGACTGGGCAAAGGGCGGAAAGATCATTCTGCTCGAGCCGCGGCGGCTGGCAGCGCGCGCCGCAGCTGGCCGCATGGCCGAGCTCCTGGGAGAAAAGGTCGGCGAAACCGTCGGCTATCGCATGCGTCTCGACAACCGCGTCTCCGGCAAGACACGCATCGAAGTGGTGACCGAGGGTGTGTTTGCCCGCATGATCCTCGACGACCCGGAACTCGAGGGCGTCGCAGCCGTGCTGTTCGACGAATTCCACGAGCGCTCGCTCGACGCGGATTTCGGCCTGGCGCTGGCGCTCGACGTGCAGGCGGCGCTGCGTGACGACCTGAAGATCATCGTTATGTCGGCAACGCTCGATGTCGAGCGGGTCTCGGGCCTGCTTGGCGATGCGCCGGTCATCGAGAGCCAGGGGCGCAGCTATCCGATCGACATCCGCTACCAGGATCGCGGCGGCGACAGCGTCGAGGACACGATGCTGCGGGCCATTGCCGAAGCGCATCGTACGGAAGATGGCTCCATCCTCGCCTTTCTGCCCGGCCAGGCCGAAATCACCCGAGTCGCCACGCGGCTCCAGGACCGCTTCGACAACAATACGGCGATCGTACCGCTTTATGGCAACCTGACCCAGAAGGAACAGGATGCAGCGATCCGGCCGGCGCCATCAGGCACCCGCAAGATCGTGCTTGCCACCTCGATCGCCGAAACCTCGATCACCATCGACGGCGTACGCATCGTCATCGACAGCGGCCTGCAGCGCCTTCCGGTGTTCGAGGCAGCGACCGGGATCACGCGGCTGGAGACGGTGCGCGTGTCGCGCGCGTCTGCCGATCAGCGCGCCGGCCGTGCGGGGCGAACCGAACCCGGCATTGCCATCCGTCTCTGGCATAGCGGCCAGACCGCAGCGCTTGCCGCCTTCACGCCGCCGCAGATTCTGGCCAGCGATCTCTCGGGCCTGCTGCTCGACTGCGCCCATTGGGGTGTCAGCGATCCGGCCACCCTTGCCTTCATCGACGCGCCGCCGGAGACGACACTCGCCGAAGCGAGGAAACTGCTGACCAGCCTTGGCGCGCTGGACGAGGCCGGCGCGCTGACCCCGACGGGCCGCAAGATCCGCGACCTGGCCTTGCCGCCGCGGCTGGCGGCAATGGCGGTTGCCGCGGCCGAAGAGGGACAGGCGGAAACCGCGTGTCTCTTGGCGGTGATGCTGACCGAACAGGGCTTGGGCGGTAACAGCGTCGATCTCGAGGACCGGGTGCGCCGCTTCCGTCAGGAGCGTGGCGACCGCGCCGACGCCTCGCGCAATCTGGCGCGGCGCATGGCGGCCGAGCTGAAGGGCGCGCCGAAATCGAGCGAACCGATCCAGCCGGGTGCCCTGCTGATGCACGCCTTTCCCGACCGCATCGCGCTGCAGCGCGGTGGCCGCGGCCGATTCGTCATGGCGAACGGACGGGGCGCCGAGATCCCCGAGACGGAGCGGCTGGCGGCGGCTTCCATGCTCGTCATCGCCGACCTGACCGGCCGCGCCGGCGGCCAGCGCGTGCTGGCGGCGGCAGAGCTGACGCGCGCCGAGGTCGAGGCGCATATGCCCGAGGCGATAACCCGCGAGGACCAGAGCTTTTTCGACAAGGCCAGCCGGCAGGTGCGGGCGCGTCGGGTCACGCGGCTCGGCGCCATCATCTTCGAGGAGGCGCCGCTCACACGACCGACCGGTGAATCGGCGGCGCGGGCACTCGCCGACGGCGTACGCCAGCTCGGCCTTGCCATCCTGCACTTCTCCAAGGAGGCGATGCAGATGCGCGACCGCATCGGCTTCCTCAACCGCTCGATCGGTGAACCCTGGCCGGATGTTTCCGACGAAGCGCTGCTCGACCGTCTCGACGACTGGTTCGTTCCCTTCCAGCACGGCATCACCGCGATTGCCGACATCAAGGCATCCAACCTCTCCGACGGTCTGCTCTCCCTCATTCCACACGAGCGGCAACGGGAACTCGGGCGGCTGGCGCCGACGCATTTCGAGGCGCCGACCGGGCAACGGCACCCGATCCACTACGACGGCGACGAGCCGCTGTTATCGATCCGGGTACAGGAGCTTTTTGGCCTGAAGACCCATCCGGCGATCGGCGATGGGCGGCTGCCGTTGCTGCTCGAGCTGATCTCGCCCGGACATCGGCCGATCCAGACGACGCGCGACCTGCCCGGTTTCTGGGCGGGTTCCTGGCGCGATGTGCGCGCCGACATGCGCGGGCGCTATCCGAAGCATCCCTGGCCCGAGGATCCGGCCAATGCGGCGCCGACGACACGGGCGAAGCCCCGTGGTACATGAGACGAAAGCATCGATCATTGGAATGCAGGCACGAATGACCACTGTTGCGCTCGAACACAACAACGACCAGACCAGCAACCGCAGTCTGCGCCTGCAGACGCTCGTTCGGCTGCGCTGGCTTGCCGTCGGCGGCCAGTCGATCGCCGTCCTCATCACGGCCTTCTGGCTGCAGTTTCCTCTGCCGCTGATTTCCTGCCTGGTGCTGATCGCGAGCCTCGCGCTGGTCAACGCCTATGTGACGTTGCGCTATCCGCCGACGCACCGGTTGCAGCCGCCGGCGGCCTTCGCGCTTCTCGGCCTCGATCTCGCGCAGATCACCGGATTGCTGTTCATCACAGGCGGGCTCACCAATCCCTTCGCGCCGCTGCTCTGCGTCCCGGTCATCATTTCCTCTGCGTCGCAGCCGAAGTCACACAGCATCATTCTTGCCGGTTTTGCGGTAATCGCCATCACCGCACTCGCCTTCTCACCCTTTCCGCTGCCCTGGTATCCGGGCACGGTCCTGCTGATGCCGCGGGTGCTGACCGCCGGCATCTGGTTTGCGATCGTCTCGATGACCGCCTTTGCCGCCTTCTATACCTACCGCGTGTCGCTGGAAGCGAGTGAGCTGTCGGAAGCGCTGACGGCGACCGAACTGGTGCTTCAGCGGGAAAAGCACCTGTCGCAGCTCGATGGGCTTGCGGCAGCGGCAGCCCATGAACTCGGCACGCCGCTTGCGACCATCAGCGTCGTCGCCAAGGAGATGGAACGCGAACTCGGCGACGATCCGCGCTTCGGGGAGGACGTGCATCTGCTGCGCAGCCAGAGCGAACGCTGCCGCGATATCCTGAAGCGGCTGACGACGCTGTCCTCCGAGAGCGAGGAGCACATGCGGCTTTTGCCGCTGTCGTCGCTGATCGAAGAGGTGATGGCGCCACATCGCGAGTTCGGCATCCACATCGAGCTCATCGAAAAGGGCGACCGTGCCACGGAGCCGGTCGGCAACCGCAATGCCGGCATTCTCTATGGGCTCGGCAACCTCTTGGAAAACGCCGTCGACTACGCCAAGAAACAGGTGACCGTAACCGTCGAGCACACGGCGGATCGGGTTCGCGTCACGATCGCCGACGATGGTGACGGTTTCGCGCCCGATATCCTGCAGCGGATCGGCGAACCCTATGTGACACGCAGGCAGAAGGATGACAGCGCCGGCGGCCTCGGGCTCGGGCTCTTTATCGCAAAGACGCTGCTCGAACGCTCGGGCGCGCGCCTGCGCTTCGAGAATGGCGGGCCGGAGAGGCCGGGCGCCCGGGTCAGCGTCGAATGGCCGCGCGCCCTGATGGATACGAAACTGGCGAAATGACATTTCGCAGTTTATTGAACGAGGCAGAAACCTATAATCTCGGCGAAAGCGTTCCGTTTTTGCCCAAGGATTGCGAGAATGACCGACAAATCGACAGCTTCGCCCAGCACCACCGCACAGGACGCCGAACTGATCGGACCGGACCGCACCCTGTTGCTCGTCGATGACGACGCACCCTTTCTCAGGCGGTTGGCCCGCGCCATGGAAGCCCGTGGCTTTTCGGTCGACATCGCCGAATCGGTCGCGGAAGGCATCGCCAAGGCCAAGGGCAACCCGCCGAAATATGCGGTCATCGACCTCAGGCTCGGCGACGGCAGCGGCCTCGACGTGATCGAAGCGATCCGCGGACGGCGCGACGACACGCGCATGATCATGCTGACCGGCTACGGCAACATCGCCACCGCCGTGAACGCGGTGAAGCTCGGCGCGGTCGACTATCTCGCCAAGCCTGCCGATGCCGACGACATCTTTGCCGCGCTCGTGCAGCGCCAGGGCGAACGCGTCGAGCCGCCGGAAAACCCGATGTCGGCCGATCGCGTGCGGTGGGAACATATTCAGCGCGTCTATGAAATGTGCGAGCGCAACGTCTCGGAAACGGCGCGCCGGCTCAACATGCATCGCCGCACGCTGCAGCGCATTCTCGCCAAGCGCGCGCCGAAGTAAGCAATCAACTTCCACGACCGGCGCACAACCGCTGTTCCGGTCGCTTTTCCCCGCGGGATCAGTCGCGACCGCCGGAGAGGATGTCGCCGATCGAATCACCGAGTTCGCCGTTGCGCTCGGCCGCCCATTCGGCAAGCATCAGCCGTTGTGCTGCCGTACGGGCAAAGAGTTGCAGCACCGACTTGCGTGTCGCCGGCGGCAGCCTGTGTTCGGGCGCCTCGCGAACGATGTGGCCTTCATAACCGTCAGACAGCAGCAGTCCGCAGTCCTCCGGAAAGATGTCCAGTGGCACGGCGGCATGGGTGGCGAAGAACAGCCGGTCGCAGTGCTGTCTGTAGTCCGGCCATTTGCGGTCGACGCGAAAGTCCTCGATCGAGGTTTTGATCTCGACGATCCAGATCTCGCCCTTCGCCGACAAGGAGATCAGATCGGCACGCCGTCCACTCGCCAAAGTCAATTCCGGCAGGACCGAATGGCGCAGTTCGGCGAACAGACGCTGCACACCGCGGCGCACCATCATCGCGCGATTCGATTGGCGACCGTCGATCAAGGGGTTGTCGCCATGGATGGAGAGGATCGTCATGCGTCCGGTGTCCCTTTGAGCCGGTCATTTTGTTGCAAAAAAACAAGGGTCATGGAATTTGCACTTTTCAGCCAAATTGTGGCCGCGCAATCTCTTGCATAGCTCAAACTAATCGAAAATAACCGTAGTCACTGTTGGTCGCGGCGACCCAGTTTTTACTTCGCTTCTTTTTAAGAGACTCCCATGCGCTTCCGCAATGCCTTCCTCTTGTGCAGCCTCGCGGCGACACTCGCCGTTGCCGGCTGCTCGACGACCTCGTCCAAGCCCGAAACGGCTGCGAACGAACCCGCGCCCGCAACGGTACAGGTTGCTACGAATCAGATCTTTAACGGCGATTATGGCGCAGTTGAGGATCACGGTTACGCGCTGCCGGCCATTCCGATCAGCAAGGTCGATACCCGTTTCCATCGCCAGATCGTCGATTACGCCACCAGCGAGCGCCCCGGAACGATCGTCGTCAACACGCCGAATCGCTTCCTCTACTACGTGCTGCCGGGCGGCAAGGCCGTTCGTTACGGCATCGGCGTCGGCAAGGCTGGTTTTGCATGGGAAGGCGAAGCCTATATTGCCTGGAAGCAGGAATGGCCGATGTGGCATCCGCCGAAGGAAATGGCGGAACGCAAGCCGGAAGTCGCCAAGTACGTCGAAGATGGCATGGGTCCCGGCCTCAAGAACCCGCTTGGCGCCCGCGCGCTCTACCTCTTCAATGACCAGGGCAAGGATACACTGTTCCGTCTGCACGGCACGCCGGAATGGTCCTCGATCGGTACCGCCGCTTCGTCCGGCTGCATCCGCCTGATCAACCAGGACATCATCGACCTCTATTCGCGCGTTCGCCCCGGCAAGAGCGCCCGCGTCGTCGTCCAGCAGTAATCGAATCAGATCGACACTGACAAAGCCGCCGACTCTGTCGGCGGCTTTTTTCGTTCGTGCTCACGTCACCCAACTTCCGAGCGAAAGCCGCAAGCAGGCACACCATCGACGCAAAGTTGCCGTCCTGATTCGCGCTCAAATCAGGGTCGCGGAATATGTCCCTGCCCGCTCGGAAAGTTCAATTTCGACTTAAATTCAGTCGCTTATTAAGTAAGCGTTATCTAAATAATCGAAACAGTGTGCCCACGAAATTCCGCTCGGGAGGGACTGGCATGCTGATCAAGACCAAGCTTATCGGCGCAATCGCGCTTCTATCATCCATCGCTATCGGCATCGCTATTCACAGCCAGAGCACGCTGTCGGAAACCAGCGACATGATGGACGCGGTCTACGCCGATCGCATTGTGCCGCTGAAGAACCTGAAGGCGACTTCCGACGCCTTTGCGGTCTCGATCGTCGATGCTGCCCATAAGGTGCGCAATGGCAACGAATCGATGGAGAGCGGGCTTGCCTCGGTCAATGCCGCACGGGAAACGATCAAGTCAAACTGGGATGCCTATGCGGCGACCTCGATGACCGACGAGGAACGGAACCTCGTCGACAATGCACGAAGCCAGATGGTCGTTGCGATGGATTCGATCACGGCACTCACGCAAATCCTCTCGGCCAAGGACCAGAAGGCTCTTGACGCCTTCGTGCGCGACAAGCTCTACGCTACGATCGATCCGCTGACGGCCACGATCTCCGAGATTTCGGACCTGCAGGTCGAACTTTCGGGTACGGCCTTCGAGGCCAAGCATCACGAGTTCGAAACCGTACAGACACTCAACATTGGGATCATCGTTCTCGTCGTGGCGCTTGCTGCCGGCACCCTGCTTGTGGTGCTGCGCGGCGTCGTCGGACCGCTCGCCCGCCAGATCGCCGCCATGCGCCGGCTGATCGACGGCCACGTTGAAGATGCCGACGAGCCGGTGCGCGGCAAGGACGAGATCGCCGAAATGGCCCGCGCCATTCAATCCTTCCGCGTGGCGGCGCGCTCGAATCTTCGGCTGCAGGCGGAGGCCGAGGAGAACCGCCGCAACGGCGAGGCCGAACGTGTCCGCGTCCAGAAGGCGGCGGAGCAGGCGGCGCAGGAAAAGCTGACGCAGGCGACCGCCGGACTTGCCGGCGGCCTGCAGCGGCTGGCCAACGGCGATCTCGCCGTTCAGCTACATGAGCCGTTCGCCGCCGAGTTCGAACAATTGCGGCACGACCTCAACAAGGCGGCCGCGCAGTTGAACGATGCGCTTCTCGCCGTTGCCGACAGCGCCCAAAACATCGGCATGGGCACGCGCGAAATCAGCCAGAGCGCCGACGACCTGTCCAAGCGCACCGAACAGCAGGCCGCGTCTCTCGAGGAAACGGCCGCGGCGCTCGATCAGATCACCGCCAATGTCAGCAATTCCTCAAGACGGACGGAGGAGGCACGCGACATCGCCGGCGAGGCGAAGACCAGCGCGGCCCAATCCGCCGTCGTCGTCGCCAACGCGGTGGAAGCCATGCGTCGGATCGAGGAATCCTCCAGCCAGATTTCCAGCATTATCGGCGTCATCGACGAGATCGCCTTCCAGACAAACCTCTTGGCGCTGAATGCCGGCGTGGAAGCAGCGCGGGCCGGCGAAGCGGGAAAGGGCTTCGCCGTCGTGGCCCAGGAGGTGCGCGAGCTCGCCCAGCGCTCGGCGAAGGCTGCGAAAGAAATCAAGGATCTCATCCGTACATCGAGCCGGGAGGTCGAGAACGGCGTGCACCTGGTGCGCGACACCGGCGAGGCGCTGCAGACGATCGAGGCGCATGTGATCACGATCAACGAACACATGGCGGCGATCGCCACCTCCGCCCGCGAACAGTCGGTGGGATTGAGCGAAGTCAACACCGCCGTCAACCAGATGGACCAGGTAACGCAGCGGAACGCAGCGATGGTTGAGGAAGCCAATGCGGCCTCCGCGACGCTGGCGCAGGAAGGCACGAACCTGCGCAACCTGATCGACCGCTTCACGCTCGCCGGCGAGGCCCAGCCAAAGGGCAGGCCGATGGCGCCTGCCCCGGCAGTCGCCGCAACCACGCGTGACCAGGGACGTCCTCAGCCGGTACGCCGACCAGCCCCCTATGCCACCCACGGCAATGCCGCACTCGCAACGGACGGCTGGGCGGAGTTTTAGAGCGGCACGGGCTGCGATCGTGTCTGGAAGCCCGGACCACCGCTGAAACGAAAGAGCCGTGCGTTCATGTGAACGCACGGCTCTTTCCCAATACCCCGACTTCGGTGGCGAATCAGGCGGCGTTGCGCGCCTTCAGCTCCAGGCGGCGGCGGTGCAGGACCGGCTCGGTGTAGCCGTTCGGCTGCTCGCGGCCCTTGAGGACGAGTTCGACGGCGGCCTGGAAGGCAATCGAACGGTCGAAATTGCCGGCCATCGCGACGTAGAGCGGATCATCGGCGTTCTGACTGTCGACGACTGCCGCCATGCGCTTCATCGTCTCGACGACCTGGGCCTCGGTGACGACGCCATGATGCAGCCAGTTGGCCATATGCTGGGCGGAGATGCGCAGCGTCGCACGGTCTTCCATCAGGCCGACATTGTTGATGTCGGGAACCTTCGAGCAGCCGACGCCCTGATCGACCCAGCGCACGACGTAGCCGAGGATGCCTTGCGCGTTGTTGTCGAGTTCGCGCTGGATTTCCTCGGACGTCCAGTTCGGACGGACGGCGACCGGCACGGACAGGATATCGGAGAGCTTGGCGCGGGCGCGGCTCTTCAGGCTCGCCTGGACTTCGGCGACATTGACGCGGTGGTAGTGGGTCGCGTGCAGAGTGGCCGCCGTCGGCGACGGCACCCAGGCGGTGTTGGCGCCGGCCTTCGGGTGGGCGATCTTCTGTTCGAGCATCGCCGCCATCAGATCGGGCATCGCCCACATGCCCTTGCCGATCTGGGCGTGACCGGACAGGCCACATTCAAGCCCGATGTCGACGTTCCAGTTTTCATAGGCGCCGATCCAGGCTGCCTGCTTCATGTCGCCCTTGCGGATCATCGGGCCGGCTTCCATGGAGGTGTGCATCTCGTCGCCAGTGCGATCGAGGAAGCCGGTGTTGATGAAGACGACGCGCTCGCGGGCCGCGCGGATGCATTCCTTGAGGTTGACCGTCGTGCGGCGCTCCTCGTCCATGATGCCCATCTTCATGGTGTTGGCGGGCATGCCGAGCGCCTTTTCGACACGGGCGAAAATCTCGCTGGCGAAGGCGACTTCCTCGGGGCCATGCATCTTCGGCTTGACGACATACATGGAACCCTCGCGGGAGTTCATGCGGCGACCGCCGTTGCCGACATCGTGGAGGGCAATCAGCGCCGTCACCATCGCGTCCATGATGCCCTCGGGCACTTCCTTGCCGTCGCGGTCAAGGATAGCCGGATTCGTCATGAGGTGGCCGACGTTGCGGACCAGCATCAGCGAGCGGCCGGGAAGGGACAGCGTGCCGCCGGCAGTTGCCGTGTAAACGCGGTCGGCATTGAGACGACGGGTAAAGGTCTTGCCGCCCTTGGCAACCTCTTCTTCGAGGTCGCCCTTCATCAGGCCGAGCCAGTTGCGATAGACGACGACCTTGTCTTCGGCATCGACGGCGGCGACCGAATCTTCGCAGTCCATGATCGCGGTGATCGCCGATTCGAGAATGACGTCGGCGATGCCCGCCGGATCTTCCTTGCCGATCGGCGTGGAGGCGTCGAGGACGACGATCGCATGCAGATTGTTGTGCCGGAGAACGATCTCGAAGCGCGCACTTTCGGAACCACTATGGCCCACGAACTGGGCGGGGTTGCGAAGCGCCGTGCTCGAGCCGTCCTTCAGGCCGACCGTCAACGCACTGCCGGCAACCTTGAGCAATGTAACCTCTGCCCAATTGCCCTTCGCCAGCGGCGCGCTGGCGTCGAGGAAGTCGCGAGCCCAGGCGATGACCTTGGCGCCGCGCTTCGGATTGTAGCCGCGGCCCTTCTCGGCGCCATCAGCGTCCGAAATCGCGTCCGTGCCGTAGAGCGCATCGTAGAGCGAGCCCCAGCGTGCATTTGCGGCGTTCAGCGCATAGCGCGCATTCATGACCGGAACGACGAGCTGGGGGCCGGCGATCGTCGCGATCTCCGGATCGACATTGGCGGTCGAAACGCTGAACTCGCCACCCTCGGGCAGCAGGTAGCCGATATCGCGCAGGAAGGCCTGATAGGTCTCCATATCGCTGGGGGCGCCGTTCTGCTTGTACCAGGCGTCGAGCTTGGCCTGCAGGTCGTCGCGCTTGGCGAGCAGCGCCCGGTTCTTCGGCGCCAGATCGTGCACGAGGGCGGAAAGCTCAGCAAAGAAGTGCTCTGCATCGACGCCGGTGCCCGGCATCGCCTCTTCCACCAGGAAGCGATGGAGGTCCGCATCAATCTTCAATCCATACGTCTCAATGCGGTCCATCTGCCAACTCCTTGAAATAGACGTAAGGAGCGCCACCGATCCGAACGGATGCGATGAAAACGCCCCAACATGTTGATCTTGCGCCTGAAGCGGGTCTCGGACCAGCCCATGCGCAATACGCGCGTGAAACGGCCGCAGTTTCTCACCAATTCATTCCCTGTCAATTCTGCAAGGATGCGAAGAATTGTTTCCGAAATGGAAAAGATCAGCCGTGCGCGATGCGCGGCCGGCCGCTGGCGGACGCAACGAACCGGGCCTCGATCAGCTTGGGGCTGCCCTCGACCTCCGGCGCATCGATTTCCTCGCGCAGCAACGACGCGGGATCATCGGCACCGTTGGTGCGCGCCGCCTCCAGCGCTGCGGTCTCGGCCCGTCGGCGCGCGGCACCAAAAGCCTTTTCCTGATCGAGAAAGCGTTCGCTGGCCCCGGCCCCGTTGACGACAAAAATGCCCTCCTCCGGCATCGTCACGAAAACGGTGACGGTGGCGCTTACCTGGCCGACCACGGCGCCGACGGCATTGGCGACGCCGGCCTCCTCGGGAATGGCGGCTTCGGTTCCGAGCATCTCGGCAATAGCCGGGTAATAAACCGGCGCCGAAGCGCCAAGACCGACGAGCGGACGATCGAGACCAAGCGAAAACCGGACGATGCCGGGCGTCCGGGTCAGCGCACGATCGACGGCCTGCGACACCGCGGGATCGATCGCGCCGGCGCCGTCCTCGCCGAGGCAGGCCTGCAGGATGACCTCGGAGGATTGCCGCGTCAGCCGATCGACGATCATCTGCGCCAGCGCCTGTGGAGAAGAAGCAATCGGCTGGCCGGAGCCGTCGCGGGTCCGGGCCGCGAGCTGAATGCCAAGCTCGGCCGCTTCGAGGTTCCATTGCGACTGCCGGCCGAGCACATGCATGGCGTCGGACGGCGTCAGACCGCAGATATGGACGAGCCCCCGGGCCACCAAACGATCGAGCGTCGCCTTCTGTGGCGTCGAGACGAGCAGCGTTTCAAGCGAGACGGGGACGCTACCGATGCGCTCGTAGAGCGCCTGCTCCTGTGGCTGCAGGCCGCTTGCCAGATGATCCGGCAGGCCGGTACGCACAGCAAAGCGCCCATTGTTGCGCCCGGTGTGCTGGGCGCGCATCTGTTTTTCCAGCACCGAGATGACGGCGTCGCCGTGGAGCGCTGCGGCGAGGCTCAGCGGCATCAGCCGGCGCGGACCGAGATCGATCTTCGCCTTGAGGCCGCGATCGTTGATGCGCACTTCCGAATCACCGCCAAGGCCGTAGGTCCGCATCGCAACAGCCTCGACCATGGTGCGGAAGCCACCAACGACGGCGCCTTCGGCATCGAGACGCGGGCGGCCGCCATCGAGCACGGCCACGTCGGTGGTGGTGCCGCCGATATCCGAAACCACGGCGTTGTCGAGGCCGGTCAGATGCCTCGCGCCGACGAGGCTTGCTGCCGGACCGGAGAGGATCGTCTCGATCGGGCGCAGCCGCGCCTCCTCGGCCGAAATCAGCGCACCGTCACCGCGCACCACCATCATTGGCACGTCGATGCCGCGCGCCTTGAGGAACCCTTCGCAGGACCCGATCAGCCGGTCGATCATCGAGACGAGGCGGGCGTTGAGCAGCGTCGTCAAGGCACGGCGCGGCCCGCCGAGTTTCGAGGACAGTTCGTGGCTGCAGGTGACCGGCAGGTGCGAGACCTCGCGGATGCGGTCGCGCACGCGCTTTTCATGATCCGGATTACGAACGGCGAAGTAGCCGGCAATAGCGAAGGAGGAGACCTGACCTGCGAGAGTTGGCAGAGCGGCGTCAAGCTCGCTCATGTCCAGCGGGGTCTCACCGCCATGCACATTGTGGCCGCCCGGCAGGAAGACTACCGGATCCGAGCCGAGCGCTTCCTGCAAACCGTCGCGCTTCAGATCCTCGGGGCCGAAGCCGATCATGACGAGGCCGGCGCGGCCGCCCTGCCCTTCAACCAGCGCATTGGTGGCAAGCGTCGTCGACAGGGAGACCATGCTGATCGCCGAGACCGGCACGCTGGCCTGATCGAGCACCGCTTCGACTGCACCGGAAATGCCGACCGCGAGGTCATGGCGGGTCGTCAGCGCCTTGGCCTTGGCGACCACCCCCTTCGTCTCCGAGAAGAGGGCGGCGTCGGTGTAGGTGCCGCCGGTGTCGATGCCGAGAAGAAAATGGGAGGTCAATTCGCGCAGTCCGGAATTCGGGCGGGGCGCAGAGGCCCCGGGTTCAATGGGGATCGATGCGGTGATATGACATATTTCAAGGGAAAACCATCGTGTCGCGGACATCGGTGATCTATCGAGCGACACAAATGCAGGACGGAGACATAGCGCATGCACCAACGCCACCGTCCTCTCGCCTTTGTTTGGCTGCTTTCGGCTATCTCCCTTGCGCTTCCGATTGGGGCGGCGCGAGCACAGGACGCGGAGGAAGAGGAATACAAGCCGCAGCTGCCCGAAGTCGCGATCTACAAGGCGATGCTCGATGCCAACAAGCAGACCGGCTGGATCCAGTTTCGCGACTATGATGACCGGCAGCTGATCTATTTCACGGCACTGCAGACGATGCATTGCCGGCTATCGGAAATCCGCTACTCGATCAATTCCGACGCACTCGACCAACGCTTCCCGCTGGCCAAGTGCAATCCGCAGCTGCCCTTCAACCTGCCGGGCGACGAGACGGCCGAATATGTCTACATCTCGCTGCCTGCCAAAACGGCGCAAACGCTGACGATCCAGGCGGTCTGGGACGATGGCGCCGGAAGCGAGATCGTGGTTTACAAGCCCTGCGACAATGTCGGCGACGCCACCTGCGCACAGATCAAGACGATCAAGAAGCCGTCGAAAATGCTACAGCAGCCGAAGCCGGCGGATTCTCCGGTGCGTTCCGTTCAGTCACCGATCCCCGGCAAGACCTTCAGCGAGCCGAAACCCTCATCGGCAACCCGCCCCGCGGTTGAGTAGTGAGCCGCTGCACCGGCCAGGGATTGGTTTCCGCGGTCGTATCGAAGCGGTAGCGGTGCATCATCACTGCCAACGCGATCACCGCTTCCTGCAGCGCGAAAGTCGCGCCGATGCAGACGCGCGGGCCGGCACCGAAGGGCAGATACTGGTAGCGGTTCAGCTTCTCTCGGTTTTCCGGCAGGAAACGCTCGGGCATGAACGCGCGCGGCTTATCCCAGTAGAGCACATGGCGATGCAGCGTCCAGGGCATGATCAGTACGGCGATCCCTTTGGGGATGCGCACCCGCTCGCCAGTCGGTGAGGTCCACGCGTCTTCCTCGATCGCCGCGCGATTGATCGACGGCGCCGGCGGATAGAGCCGCATCGCCTCCTCAAAGGCGGCGAGCACATGCGGCATCAGACCAAGCCATTCGACCGGCTCGGCACCGCTTGCCATCGCGGTATCGATCTCGGCTTCCATGATTTCGCGATAGGCCGGCGTGTTGGCAACGCAGTAGAGCGTCCAGGCGAGTGCCCGGGCGGTGGTCTCGTGCCCGGCACCGATGAAGGTCAGGATGTTGTCCTCGATCTCCGCGGTCGAAAGGCCCTGGCTGCCCTCGATCTCCAGAAGCAAGGTCAGGAAATCCTGCGGCGTGCCCTTAGGGTCCTCCGCCATCTTGCGGCGGCGAAGCGCCATGGTCTCCGACACGATCGAGCGGAAGCGGTTCATCACCTTCCTGCCGCCGATGCGGGTCGGGCGCGGGATCCATTCGGGCGCCAGCAGAATGTCCATCGGATCGACGCGGCCCATGCGGTGCAGCAATTCCTCGACGCTCTGGACGAAGCCTTCGCGCTCGACCGCGACCTCGCCGGAAAACAGCGTTTCGGCTAGGATGTCGAAGGTCAGTTCCGTCATGTCGTTGGCGACATTGGTGGTAAAGGGAGCTTCCTGGGCTCCGGCATAGCGCTCGACGAACTGCTCCGAACTGCGCAGCATCTGGCCGGCAAAGCCCTTGGCATGGCGCGGCGTGAACACCGGCGCCATGGCCTTGCGCGAACGCTTCCAGACCTCGCCTTCCGCCGTCAGCAGCCCGTCGCGCAGGATGGGCCGCAGGATCAGCCGGCGCACCTTCGACATTTCGTAATTGGCGACGTTATCGACAAGGATATGGCGGATGAGGCCGGGATCGTTGACGATCAGGGTGCGCTGGGTAACGAACTTCGTCTCGATCCAGGGCAGCGTATAGGATGGCTCGCCCCACAGTTCGAGCGGATTGCGCAGCACGGTCCTGATGATCTTCAGGTAGGAAGGAATGCCGACACGGGGAACGGGAGCCGGCGGTTCGAACGGCTCCGGACGCATGTCCATGGTGATTGCCTTTCTCGATTGCCCCAGGATTTCAGGTTTTTACGGCGCAATCAAGGAAAGTGCTTCACGTGAATCACAGCAGGCTTTCGAGTTCCGACAGCTTGTCGTTGACGAGCCAGCCGTAATAGTTTTCCTCCGGCCATTGCGCCTGACCGCTCTGGATCTTGGCGGCGAGCGCTCCCGCGCGGCCATCCGGATTGCCGACATTATAGAGCGTCGCGGTTACACCGGGGTTGGTCGAAATATCGACCCCTGCGATCGACTTGTAGGCGTCGATCGAGTGACGGATCGAGGCCGCCATATAGGCAAGCGACACATCCGGATCCATGATCGCCTCATAGACGCCGGCGGCATTGTTCTCGTCGAGGCGCTCATAGCCCGAGGTCTTTGCCACGATATCGGTCAGCATCAGGGCGGTCAGCGGGTTGATCTGACCAAGGCCGAAGGTCTGGCCGGCGAAGAACGGCTGGAAGAAAACGGCGCTGAAACGGTTGTTCGGGTAGGACTTGCCGCCCACCGATTTGCCGCGGAAGTCGTTGTCCCAGACCCGCTCGCGGCAGCTCCACAATGCATAGGCGCCCTTCTTGGCGCCGCATTCGGAAAATTGCGGCCGAGCCACGAATTCCGCGACCGTCTCGCCATCGTATCCGAACTGGAAGCTGTTGCCGGCATAGGCAGCCGCCTTGACGTAATAGGACTGCAGCCGATCGTAGGCGTCGACATTGTAGGTGTGTTCGCCGACGATCGCGCCGACCATGTGGATCGGTGCGATGCCATAGGCGCGCGACACGGACTTGATCTTGCTGATCAGCTGCTTGTCGGTGGCTAGCAGATCGCGGACCTTCTCGAACTTGGCATCGAAGGACGTGCGGCCGGCCTTGGTGCGGCGCACGGATGCGCCGGGGATCGCCGGTTGCTCGACGTTGCGGTTGCCCGGCGGAACGTCGGTCGCGGCGAATGACTGGCTTGCGCTCAGGCAAAACGTGGCGATAGCGAGCATGCAGGCGGTGAAACGCACGATCTCTTCTTCCTGTGACTGGTGGAGGCTGCCTCGGTCGGCGGGCCGCTCCTACGCCAAGATCATGTCGGAAAAATGCCCGGACCACGATCGATAACCGCGTCCGTGTTAGAAAAAATGTGGCCGCCTGTCGAGAGACTGGCGGCCTGCGTATTCAGGGTTGCGGGCGTTTGCATGGCCCTACGACCGAAATGTCACAGGATATAGCGAGACAGGTCGGTGTTGGCGGCGAGATCGCCGACATGCTTGCGCACATATTCCGCGTCGATCGTCACCTCGTGGCCGGCGCGGTCCGGCGCATTGAACGAGATCTCGTCTAGCACACGCTCCATCACGGTCTGCAGCCGGCGGGCGCCGATGTTCTCGACCGTGGCGTTCAACTGCACCGCCACGTCTGCAAGCGCATCAATTGCGTCATCCGTGAAGTCGAGCTTGACCTCTTCTGTGTCCAGAAGCGCCTTGTACTGGCGGATGAGGCTCGCCTCGGTTTCCGTCAGGATGCGGCGGAAGTCTTCCTTCGTCAGCGCGCGCAGCTCGACGCGGATCGGCAGGCGGCCCTGCAACTCCGGCAGCAGGTCCGAGGGTTTGGCCACGTGGAAGGCGCCGGACGCGATGAAGAGGATGTGGTCGGTCTTGACTGGCCCATACTTCGTCGCAACGGTCGTGCCTTCGACGAGCGGCAAGAGGTCCCGCTGTACGCCTTCACGCGATACGCCAGCACCCATGCCGCCTTCCCGCGAGGCGATCTTGTCGATCTCGTCGAGGAAGACGATGCCGTCGTCTTCGACTGCTTTCACGGCCTCGCGCTGGATCTGCTCGTTGTCGAGCAGCTTGTCGGACTCGTCGTCGATCAGCATGCCATAGGAGGCCTTGACGGTCGTCTTGACCTTCTTGGTGCGGCCGCCGAGCGCCTTGCCGAACATCTCCGAGAGATTGAGCACGCCGATATTGGCGCCCGGCATGCCCGGGATCTCGAAGCCGCCGCCCGGCGCGCCGGTCTCGGCGATGTCGATCTCGATTTCCTTGTCGTCGAGCTCGTTGGCCCGCAGCTTCTTGCGGAAGCTGTCGCGCGTTGCCGGCGACGCGGTGGCGCCGACCAGTGCATCGAGCACGCGCTCCTCGGCATTCTGGTGCGCCTTTGCCTTGACTTCGGCGCGGCGCTTTTCGCGCACGAGACCGATGCCGACTTCGACGAGGTCACGGATGATCTGCTCGACGTCGCGGCCGACATAGCCGACCTCGGTGAACTTGGTCGCCTCGACCTTGACGAAGGGCGCGCCGGCGAGCTTGGCGAGCCGCCTGGAAATCTCGGTCTTGCCGACGCCGGTCGGTCCGATCATCAGGATGTTCTTCGGCATCACCTCGTCGCGCAGCTCGTCCCCGAGCTGCTGGCGGCGCCAGCGGTTGCGGAGCGCGATCGCCACGGCGCGCTTGGCGTCGTTCTGGCCGATGATGAAACGGTCGAGTTCCGACACGATTTCTCTGGGTGAAAACGTACTCATGTAGTCCTCTCAAACTCGGTCCGCGTCAGCTCCATCAGGAGTGTGCGGCCGGACGTATCAATCCATTCTGCGTAAGGCACGAAGCCGGCCTTGGTGTAGGCGCTGACGGCCCTTCGGTTGCCGGCGTCAGGGTCGATCACGACGCGGGGTGCGCCGGCGGCAAAGAGCCGCCCGGCAAAGGCCCGGACCGCGATCGATGCGACGCCCCTGCCCGTCAGTTCCGCCGGGCCGATGAAGATGTCGATACCGGGCACATCGGCCGGCATGTCCTTCGCCCAGGGCTCGTCGTCCGGGTACTGGGCCGGCACCCAGGACTGGATGTAGCCCGCCGGCTCGCCGGCCACGTGGAAGATGAAGCCTTCCACGTCTCCTGACGCGCAGCCTTCGCGGATCAGCTCCACTTCCTTGTCCGGGTCGCCCCACCATTGCCGCACATGCGGCTCGCTCAGCCAGGCATGCAGCAGCGGCAGGTGGCTATCGGCCACCGGCACGAAACTGACATGCGCGGGCTCATTGGGCATCCAGTGTCTCCACGACGATATTGTGGTTGGTGTAGACGCAGATGTCGCCGGCGATCTGCAGCGCCCTGCGGGCAATATCCTCGGCCGACTTGTCGCTGTCCATCAGCGCGCGGGCCGCGGCAAAGGCGTAGTTGCCGCCCGATCCGATGGCAATCGTGCCGTGCTCGGGTTCGAGAACGTCGCCGTTGCCGGTGATCGCCAGCGTGATCGACTTGTCGGCCACCAGCATCATCGCTTCGAGATTGCGCAGATACTTGTTGGTGCGCCAGTCCTTGGCGAGCTCGACGGCTGCCCGCATCAGCTGGTCGGGATACTGTTCGAGCTTTGCTTCGAGCCGTTCCAGCAGTGTGAAGGCATCGGCGGTGGCGCCGGCAAAGCCGGCGATCACGTCGCCCTTGGCAAGCCGCCGCACCTTGCGCGCGTTGCTCTTCATCACGGTCTGGCCGAGGCTCACCTGGCCGTCGCCGGCCATCACCACCTTGCCATCCTTGCGTACCGTGATGATGGTCGTCGCATGCATCGTTCCGTAGGGATTGTGTTCGCTCATGAAATTACCCGTAGGCCCCTGATACGCGGGGCATTGCGGCTCGTGACTCGAGCCTGGTTGCTTGAGGCCTATGTAAGTACGGCAGACAGGTTTGCAAATGGCAACAGGCCGCCGGCGCAATCTTCATTCGGCGACTGTCACCGGATGATTCGAATCGACCGCTCAAGTTCTGGATATTTCAGCTTTTGCCTGATAAGGAGCCGCGTCAGCGTATACAGGAGAGCCCGATGGCAGAAGCCACGTCCAGCCGCACCGCAGAGGTTTCGCGAAAGACCAACGAAACCGCGGTATCCGTATCGGTCAACATCGACGGCACCGGAATCGCCAAGATTTCGACCGGCGTCGGTTTCTTCGACCATATGCTGGACCAGCTCGCCCGACATTCGCTGATCGACATGGAGATCAAGACGGACGGCGACCTGCATGTCGACGACCACCATACGGTCGAGGACACCGGCATTGCCATCGGCCAGGCGATTGCCAAGGCGCTTGGCGACCGGCGCGGCATCACCCGCTATGCCTCGCTCGATCTTGCGATGGACGAAACGATGACCCGCGCGGCAGTGGACGTTTCCGGCCGGCCGTTCCTCGTCTGGAACGTGACCTTCACGTCGCCGAAAATCGGCACCTTCGACACGGAACTCGTGCGCGAATTCTTCCAGGCGCTCGCCCAGCATGCCGGGATCACGCTGCATATCCAGAACATCTACGGCGCCAACAACCATCATATCGCCGAGACCTGCTTCAAGTCCGTCGCCCGCGTGCTCCGCACCGCAACCGAAATCGACCCGCGCCAGGCCGGCCGCGTTCCCTCGACCAAGGGGACCCTTGCCTAAGCGGCCAGTCACTGGCTTTGACTCATGGCTTCTTACATGATCCTCACCCCGCCGGGTGCGCGCGCCAACGACGAGCGGGCGCGCTTCGTCGCCGACGGCTTTTCCTGGTGGGCCTTCCTTTTCCCGGCGCTCTGGCTTCTCGCCAAGCGTCAATGGGCAATCGGAATCGCAGTTGCTGTTCTGCAGATCTCGTTAATATTCCTGTCGAACCACGAGAGCGGCTTCTTGCCATCTCTCCTGGCCCAGCTCGCGCTTCGGCTGGTGGTGGCGCTCGAAGGGCCGGTTCTGGTGGCGCGCAGCCTGACGGCCCGTGACTGGACGCTGCGTTCCATCGTGCCGGCGCCCAATCTCGAAGCGGCCGAAGAGATCTATTTCACGAGCCTGGCTTCGAACGAGACCAAGCCCGCCGCCCCCTCCCCGGCCGACTGGACCGTGCGCAAGCCCTCAAGTGGCGGCCCCGGCCTCGGCCTTTTTGATTCCTACGGAGAACGCTGATGCGCGTCGCCATCATCGATTACGGCTCGGGCAATCTGCGCTCGGCCACCAAGGCCTTTGAACGGGCCGCCCACGAAGCCGGCATTGCAGCCGAGATCGACCTTACCGACAAGCCGGAACGGGTGGCGAGCGCCGACCGCATCGTGCTTCCGGGCGTTGGCGCCTATGCCGATTGCCGCCGCGGCCTTGCTGCCGTCGACGGCATGGAGCAAGCGTTGACCGAGGCGGTCGAACAGGCCGGGCGACCCTTCCTCGGCATCTGCGTCGGCATGCAGCTGATGTCGTCGCGCGGACTTGAAAAGACCATCACCCATGGTTTTGGCTGGATCCCCGGCGATGTCGTCGAGATGACGCCCGCCGACACCACACTGAAGATCCCGCAGATCGGCTGGAATACGCTGAAGCTCAAGCGCGAGCACCCGCTGTTTGACGGCATCCGTGTTGGCGAAGCCGGTCTGCATGCCTATTTTGTGCATTCGTACCACCTGGCCGCTGAGAACGCCGCCGACGTGGTCGCCGAGGCCGACTATGGCGGGCCGGTCACGGCCTTCGTCGCCAACGGCAACAAGGCGGGCTCGCAGTTCCACCCGGAAAAGAGCCAGGCGCTTGGCCTTGCCCTCATCTCGAATTTCCTGCGCTGGAAGCCCTGAGCTTTCGCACGACTGATTGGACAGACCCATGATCCTTTTTCCCGCGATCGACCTGAAAGACGGGCAATGCGTGCGCCTGAAGCTTGGCGACATGGACCAGGCGACGGTTTACAACCCCGACCCGGCGGCCCAGGCCCGCGCCTTTGAAGACCAGGGCTTCGAATGGCTGCACGTGGTCGACCTCAACGGCGCCTTTGCCGGTGAGACGGTCAACGGTACCGCCGTTGACGCCATTCTCAAGGCGACCAAAAACCCGGTGCAGCTCGGCGGCGGCATCCGCACGCTCGACCATATCGAAAACTGGCTGTCGCGCGGGCTTGCCCGCGTCATCCTCGGCACTGTCGCTGTCCGTGATCCGGCGCTCGTGATCGAGGCCTGCCGCAAATTCCCCGGCAAGGTCGCCGTCGGCATCGACGCCAAGGGCGGCAAGGTTGCCGTCGAAGGCTGGGCCGAGGCTTCCGAACTCGGCGTGATCGAGCTTGCCAAGAAGTTCGAGGGCGCCGGCGTTTCGGCGATCATCTATACCGACATCGACCGCGACGGCATCCTGACCGGTATCAACTGGGCTTCGACGCTGGAACTGGCGGACGCGGTTTCCATTCCTGTCATCGCATCGGGCGGTCTCGCCTCGATGGACGATATCCGCCGCATGGTCGAGCCGGACGCACGCAAGCTCGAAGGCGCCATCTCCGGCCGCGCGCTCTATGACGGCCGCATCGACCCGCAGGAGGCGCTGGAGCTGATCCGCGCTGCGAGAAAGGCTTGAACCATGACGCTTAAAGCCCGCGTTATCCCCTGCCTCGACGTCAAGGACGGCCGTGTCGTCAAGGGCGTCAACTTCGTCGACCTGATCGACGCCGGTGACCCCGTGGAAGCGGCCCGCGCCTATGACGCTGCCGGCGCCGACGAGCTCTGCTTCCTCGACATCACCGCGTCCTCGGACAATCGCGAGACGATCTTCGACGTCATCGCCCGTACGGCCGAACAGTGCTTCATGCCGCTGACCGTCGGCGGCGGCGTGCGCCAGGTTTCCGACATCCGCAAGCTGCTTCTGGCCGGCGCCGACAAGGTGTCAATCAACACGGCTGCGGTAAAGAACCCGGAATTCGTCGCCGAAGCCGCCGACAAGTTCGGCAACCAGTGCATCGTCGTCGCGATCGACGCCAAGAAGGTCTCGACGGATGGCGAAGCGGATCGCTGGGAGATCTTCACCCATGGCGGACGCCAGCCGACCGGCATCGACGCGATCGATTTTGCCCGTCGGGTGGTCGATCTCGGCGCCGGCGAGATCCTTTTGACCTCGATGGACCGTGACGGCACCAAGAGCGGCTATGACATCGCGCTTACCCGCGCCGTCGCCGACGCGGTCCGCGCGCCCGTTATCGCGTCGGGTGGCGTCGGCACACTCGACCACATGGTCGCCGGCATCAAGGACGGTCACGCGACCGCGGTCCTTGCCGCCTCCATCTTCCACTTCGGCACCTATAGCATTGGCGAAACCAAGCGCTATATGGCGGAGCATGGCATCGCCATGCGCCTCGACTGAGCTTCAGGATCTCCCATGGGCGACTTCACACTTTCCGACCTCGAAGCCATCGTCGCGACACGCGCGATGGCGGCGCCGGACGAATCCTGGACGGCAAAACTGGTGGCAAGCGGCCAGCCGAAGGCGGCGAAGAAACTCGGCGAGGAAGCGGTTGAAACCGTGATCGCGGCCATCAGCAACGACCGCGCAAATCTCATCGCCGAAAGCGCCGATCTCCTCTATCATCTAATGGTCGTATTGAAGATCGCCGACGTTCCGTTGCAGGATGTGCTCAACGAACTTCAGCGACGGACCAACCAATCCGGCCTGCAGGAAAAGGCAAATCGGCAGACCCCATGACGATCGCGGCGAAAGACATCGAAGCAGCCGACCTGCCCGACAACCTCCAGAAGCGGGACTACTCGCCCTATCATTTCTTCACCGCCGAGGAATGGTCGCGCTTTCGCGCCGATACGCCGATGACGCTGACGGCCGACGAGGTACAGCGGCTGCGATCGTTGAACGACCCCGTCGATCTCGGCGAGGTCCGGCAGATCTACCTGTCGCTGTCACGCCTGCTTTCGACCCATGTGGAATCGTCGCAGATGCTCTTCGAGCAGCGCAAGCGCTTCCTCAGCATGTCCGAGACGAAGACCCCCTTCGTCATCGGCATTGCCGGATCGGTCGCCGTCGGCAAGTCGACGACGGCCCGTATCCTGGCGCAGCTTCTGGCGCGTTGGCCGTCGAGCCCGAAGGTCGACCTGGTGACAACAGACGGTTTTCTCTATCCGAACGCCGTGCTCCAGCGCGAAAACATGATGGACCGCAAGGGCTTTCCGGAGAGCTACGACGTCGGCGCGCTCCTGCGCTTCCTGTCGGCGATCAAGGCCGGCCAGCCGAACGTCAAGGCGCCCAGCTATTCGCACCTGACCTATGACGTGCTGCCCGACCAGTTCACGGTCATCGACCGGCCAGATATCCTGATCTTCGAAGGCATCAACGTTCTGCAGTCGCGCAACCTGCCGGCCGACGGCAAGATCGTGCCGATGGTCTCGGATTTCTTTGACTTCTCGATCTATATCGATGCCGAGGAGAGCCTGATCCACAGCTGGTACGTCAACCGCTTCATGCGGCTGCGCGAAACCGCGTTCAAGAACCCGGAATCCTACTTCCACCGCTACGCCACGATCAGCGAGGATGCAGCCCGGGCCATTGCCGAGGGATTGTGGCACAACATCAACCTGAAGAACCTGCACCAGAACATCCTGCCGACACGCCCGCGCGCCGACCTGATCCTGCAAAAGGGCCCGAACCATCTGACCGAAAAGGTGGCGCTCAGGAAGCTCTAAGCTTTCGGTGCATCCTCAGGGATTGACGCGGCGGAGTGTCAGATTGACCCGCCCGCCATTCTTCAGCAGCGTCGACGTGCTCGGATAGATCCGGTCGACGCCATGGAAGGCGAGACGCCCTTCCCCACCCAGCACCACGACATCGCCGCTTTCCAGCCGGAAGGACATGGTCTGGCCGCCGCGCGTATTGCCACCCACGCGGAAGAGGCAGCTGTCACCAAGCGAGATCGAGACGACGGCGGTTTCAAGATCGCGCTCGTCGCGATCCTGGTGCAGCCCCATGCGGGCCTCTTCGGAATAGAAGTTTACCAGGCAGGCCTCGGGCGTCTTGCTGCTTGCGGAAACCGCATCCCAGATATCGAGCAGGATCTCCGGCATGACCGGCCAGGGGCGGCCGGTCACCGGATGCTGAGACTGGTAACGATAGCCGCGATCGCGATCCGTGACCCAGCCGAGCGCGCCGCAATTGGTCATGCGCACCGACATGGGTTTGCCAGTCTTCGGCATTTCCGGCACGAACAGCGGCGCTTCGGCAACGACTGACCGAATGGCCTCGACCAGTTGCTCTTGCCGGGCACGATCGAGATAACCCGGAATATGTCTGATCCCTTTCGGGAGCACCTGCATGAGAAGCAGTCCTTATTGTTCCAGGCCGAGAAGTGCCGCCGGCACACCGTAGCGAAGCGGCCAGCCGGCATAGGCCACATCCGTCGGCCCAACGACGTGATCGACCAGGTTCCAGCGGCCATTCTGGAAGCTGACGAGTGCGAACACCGTCAGACCATCCATCATGTCTGCCTCGTCGCGCAACCCGGTTTGCGAAAGCTCGATCGATCCGCCACCCGGCCGTTGCGGCTCGACCTGCATGAAGGCCCAGTTGGGTGCGGCACGCATGGTGGTGACGACGAATTCGACGGGACCGCGCATCTCGGCTTCGACCGCGGGGCGGATCGCGTCGAGGATGGCGGCACGCTCCGTACTGCCCTTGGCGGGTTCACGGAAAGGCTGCGCCAAAGAACCGCTGGCAAGCCAGAGGCTTGCCAGCGCGGCAACGACGAGAGAACGCCTGAAGGACACGCTCAGGCCGCATCCAGATCCGGAATGCGCAGAACCTGGCCGGGATAGATCTTGTCCGGATGGGTCAGCATCGGCTTGTTGGCTTCGAAGATCACCGTGTGCTTGGCGCCCTTGCCCTTGCCGTACTGCGCCTCGGCAATCTTCCAGAGGTTATCGCCCTTCTTGACCGTATAGAAGACGGGCTCCTTTGCCGGAGCAGGTGCTGCGCCGGCATCGGCGACCTTGAGTTCGGAGGCCTCGACTGCGGACACGCCGAGCGTGTTGCCGACGGCGACGACGGCCTTTTCGAAGACGCTCTGGTCCTTCACGACACCCTTCAGCACGACCTTGTCACCGGCCACTTCGACCTGCACGTCCTTGGTGCCGAGATCGTGGGATGCAAGTTCCTTCTGAACGCTTTCGGCATCCGGAGCATCGTCGTCGCCGCCGATACCAAGCTTCTTGCCGGCGTTCTTGATAAAGCTGAAAAGACCCATGAATATCTCCAATGAAAGAACGCAAGGGGCAGAACGCCTTGAGTTGGCGGCTTTCCTTGGGTTCGGTTTTGTTCTGACCGGCCTTTTTTTGCCGATCGGCTCAATGGTCTTCGTTCCGCTGGACAGGGCCGTCCTTCGGTTCTGAACCATTCTCCAATGCGTGACCTGATGCCTTGGCTTCGGTCACAGAGTGGCGTTCGGCTCCCGGCTTCCCATTCTCCTTGAGGAGCGCAGCCCGGCACTGCTAGGCTCGCTAGAAAGTCATCAGGACAGTCGGGATTTCATTGACGCGCCTTCCGTGATGATGCTTTCGCCGCGCGGCTCGTAAGCGCGCTGG
>NZ_FNGR01000057.1:0-23493 GCF_900103045.1 Ensifer sp. YR511 | reverse complement strand
GACGCGGGTCGCATCGGTGCCGGCGGAGACGTTGACGCCCTTTGCCAGCATCTTGGCCACCGGCGGCGTCGCTTCAGCGACACCATGGCCGTAGCGCTCGACGAAGTACTCGCCCTGATAGGCCATGCGGTGCTGCACGGCGATGCCGCCGCCAAGGGCGGCGATCCGGTCGATCGAGCGGTCAGAGATCGTCTCCGCATGGTCGAAGAACCAGTTGATGCCCTCAAGCGGGATATCCTGGTTGACCTTCTCGAAGACGTCGAGCGCACGGGTGATCGTCTCGTCATAGGTGGCATGCAGTCGCCAGGGCCAGCGGTTCTCCGCAAGAATGCGCACGACCTCTTCGAGTTCGCCCTCCATCTCCGGCGGCATGTCCGGGCGCGGCTCGCGGAAGTCCTCGAAGTCGGCGGCGGAAAACACCAGCATCTCGCCGGCACCGTTGTGGCGGAAATAGTCGTTACCCTGCTTGTACTTGACCGACGACGTCCATTTCAGGAAGTCGTCCTTCTCCTGCTTCGGCTTCTGGGTGAAGAGGTTGTAGGCAAGGCGGACCGTCATCTGGCCCTCGTCCGAGAGCTTCTGGATGACGGCATAGTCATCCGGGTAGTTCTGGAAGCCGCCGCCGGCGTCGATGACGCTGGTGACGCCGAGCCGGTTGAGCTCGCGCATGAAATGACGGGTCGAGTTGACCTGGTAATCGAAGGGCAGCTTCGGCCCCTTGGCGAGCGTCGAATAGAGGATGCCGGCATTGGGCTTGGCCAAGAGCAGCCCCGTCGGGTTGCCGCTGGCATCGCGAGTGATCTCGCCGCCCGGCGGGTTCGGCGTGTCCCTGGTGTAGCCGACGGCGCGGAGCGCCGCGGCATTGAGCAGCGCCCGGTCATAGAGATGCAGCAGGAACACCGGCGTATCGGGCGCGACCGCGTTGATCTCATCGATCGTCGGCAACCGCTTTTCGGCGAACTGTTGCTCGGTGAAGCCGCCGACGACCCGCACCCATTGCGGCGCCGGCGTGATCGCCACCTGCCGCTTCAGCATGTCCATCGCATCGGCAAGCGAGCGCACGCCGTCCCAGCGCAGCTCCATGTTGAAGTTGAGGCCGCCACGCACGACGTGGGTATGATTGTCGTTCAGGCCCGGCAGGACGCGCTTGCCCTTGAGGTCGATGGTCTTTGTGCCTGAGCCTGCCAGCGCCATGATCGTCCTGTCGTCACCGACAGCGAGGATCAGGCCATCCTTGACGGCAACGGCAGTGGCAGTCGGATTGGCGCGGTCGAGCGTCGTCACGAGGCCGGTGTGAAGGATCAGGTCGGGCGTCATCGAAGTATCTCCGGTCTGTTGGGCGCCGGCGGTGCGGGCCGACGGGAAGAGAGCGGGCAGCGCCAGCGACGAGGCGGCACCGAGGAACGAGCGTCTTGTCGGCATGATCAGACACTCTCGCGATCGTTAACTTTGCGAGCCGCTGTCTGTCCGCCCGGGAGGTGGCCGAACATGTGCGGCTTGACCTGGTTGATCCACGAGATTGCCGCCGTCTCGTTGCTCCACAGGGTCTTGGCAAAGGGGACGATCTGTTCGCCGAGCAGAATCCCAAGAAGGCCGACAAGGGCAATGACCGGGGGCGCTGGCGAACGGACATTGAGGAGGCTGTAGACGATTCCGACCAGAAGTCCGGCGCCGAGTGACATGAGGTAAAGTTTCATGCGGGTGATCCTCACCTGTTGAGGCTGCCGCCCTTACCGGTTCGACCCGGTCAGAGCGGCTGCCTACTGCATCACTTGACCGGGTTCGGGCCGATCCGCTTTCCGTGGGTGACGCGTTCGCCGGCCTTGTGGACCATGGTGTAGGCATAGTCGATGCCCATGCCATAGGCACCGGAGTGCTCCTTCACCAGCGAAGTGACGGCATCGTAGGTTTCCTTGCGAGCCCAATCGCGCTGCCATTCGAGCAGGACCTGCTGCCAGGTGACCGGAATGACGCCAACCTGGACCATGCGGTCCATCGCATATTTGTGGGCGTCGGCCGAGGTGCCGCCCGACGCGTCGGCGACCATGTAGATTTCGTAGTCCGGCACATCATGGAGGGCTGAAAGCGCGAAGGTGGTGTTGCAGACTTCGGTCCAGAGCCCCGAGACGATGATCTTCTTGCGACCGTTGGCGGCGTTCTTCGCCAGGGCATCACGGACGTTCTGGTCATCCCAGGAGTTCATCGAAGTGCGCTCAAGGATGTCGTTTTCCGGGAACACGGCGAGCAGTTCAGGATAGGTGTGGCCGGAGAAGGACTCGGTTTCGACAGTGGTGATCGTCGTCGGGATGTTGAAGATCTTGGCAGCCTTTCCGAGGCCGACGACGTTGTTCTTCAGAGCCTGGCGATCGATCGACTGCACGCCGAAAGCCATCTGCGGCTGCTGGTCGATAAAGATAAGCTGGCTGTTTTGCGGGGTCAGAACTTCGAGCTTGGACATCTGGAATACTCCGTTTGGTGTCGCCGGCGTGCGACGGTTGAAATGAGAAGGGTTTCGGAGACGAGCCGGCTGGCGCGAGTAGCCGGCTCAAGGTTGTCGATTGGTTAAGTCGTGCGTATCAGATTCGACGGGTTCTAAGCGGCAAGCGGAACCAGACCGGCCTCGATCTTGTTGCGGAAAGGCTCGTAACGGTTCGGAAGCTTCAACGCCTCGCCGAGATGGGCGGTGTCCTCGTCACGGTCGAAGCCGGGCTCGTTGGTTGCAATCTCGAACAAGATACCACCGGGTGTCCGGAAATAGATCGCCCAGAAATAGTCCCGGTCGATGACGGGGGTTACCTGGTAGCCGGTATCCATCAGGGCCTTGCGCACTTCGAGTTGCTTTTCCCGATTTTCGACCGCAAAAGCGATATGGTGGACCGAACCCGCCCCCTGACGGGCGAATGGCGTCTTCGGCAAGGCCGCCAGTTCAATGGTGTCTGCACCGTTGCCACCAGGAAGGATCAATCGCGTGACGTCTCCTTCCACTCCGGCAATCTCATAGCCCATAAAGCGCAGCAATTCCTCGGTCGCAGCAGTGTCGTGCAGATTGAAACGGGCGCCGGTAAAGCCGCGAATGGCGTTGTCCTCCGAGATACCCTCGCCAAGCCATGGCGCCCGCCCGTCGATAGCCGTTTCGACCAAAGCGAGGCCATCGCCATCAGGGCCTGTGAAGCGCAAGCGCTCTGCGCCGAAGACCGTTTCAGCCTGCATGCCACCGACACCTTGAGCAACCAGGCGCTCCTTCCAGAAACTAAGCGTTCCTTTCGGGATAGAGAACTGGGTTTCGCCGACTTCGCCGACACCGGGCCGTCCGGTCATTATATGGGGAAAGGGAAAGTAGGTCATGACCGTTCCGGGCGTGCCCAACTCATCACCGTAATAGAGGTGGTAGACACTGGGCTCGTCGAAGTTGACCGTCTTCTTCACCCGGCGCAGGCCGAGCGTGTTGGTGAAAAACCTGTTGTTCTTTTGCGCGTCCGACGCCATCGAAGTGACGTGATGCAGTCCCTTGATATCCTTGATCATGGCCAGTGCCCTTTCCGTTGACGTTGTCCGTCGATAGACAAGGTTATAGCCGGGTTGATTGGCGCAAAGAATTGCAATATTTATCTCGAATGAATTGCAAAAATTGAAACAATGCGATGAACGACTACAAAGCCCTGAAGACCTTCCTTATGGCGGCTGAGAAGCGCAACTTCGCGCAGGTTGCACGCGAGCTTGATATGACGCCGGCCGCAGTTACGCGGGCGATCGCCGCGCTCGAAGACGATCTCGGCGTGCAGCTGTTTGTGCGGACAACGCGCCAGGTTTCGCTGACGACGGACGGCGCCCTCTTTGCCGCGCAAATCCAGCCGTCCCTAGAGGCGCTGGAAAGCGCCAGACGCGACGTAAGAAACGCTCATAAGGCGGACCAGGGTCGCTTGCGAATAAGCGCTCCGACTTGGCTCGGTAAAACCGTTCTACCGTCGATCCTGTCCGGCTTTCGAGAACTCTATCCAAAAATGTCGTTTGAAATCTCGCTCTCGGACGGCTTGGTTAACATCGTCGATGATGACTACGATCTCGCGATCCGCATCTCATCCCAGCCATCGGACAAGTTTACGATATGGCGCAAGATCCGGGCCGTGCCGAGAATTTTGGTGGCGGCGCCGGGCACCCGGTTCACCGAGATGGACCACCCGAGTGAGTTGACGCCGGACGACTGCCTTGCATACAGCGGCGAAAGCAGGCGGGAGACCTGGCACCTTTCTGATGGCGGATCGAGCACGACCATCACGGCCGGGAGGGCGTTCAGCGCCAACAGCGGCGAGGTGCTTGCCGACATGGCCGCCGATGGAGCGGGCGTTGCCATGCTTCCGGGATTTCATATCGCGGAGCGAGTCCGCAGCGGTCGCCTCGTCCATGTCCTTCAAGGCTGGTCGCCCCCGGAACTTTGGCTGACCCTATACTATCCGCCTTATCAAGCGCTGCCGCCCCGCATAGCGACCTTCTCGAAATTCTTCGAAGAACAGTTGCCGGCTCACATGATCATGCTTGATTGACGAGCGAAATGGATCCGGAGCTACAACCCGATGCGGCTGTTAGCGCCTGGCGTTCAGTCATTCTGACGCAGTGTTCGCGCGCGTCAGCACCGGCGCTTCGCCCGCAGGATGGCGTCGAACAGCAGCGCCTCGCCGATGCTGTCACTGAAGCGCTAGCACACGCCTCGGCCCGTCGGCGCCGCCGCAATGGCTGAACCGCCCCGTCACGGCAAAGCCGCCACCCTCTCGGGTGACGGCTTTGGTCACTGGAGTTTTCAGAGACTACTTCGCAGCCTCTTCGATCACGTCTGCGACGGCTTGGGGCTGCGACACCATCACAACGTGGGATGCACCCTCGATTACGACAGTGTGCTTGGAGGCCGCCCGTTCGGCCATGAAGCCGAGTGCCTTCGCTGGGATGTTCTTGTCGCCGTCCCCATAGATGAAATAGGAGGGCAGCGTCTTCCAGGCGGGCGAACCTGACTTTTCCGTCAAGGCAGCTTCGGTGATCGGGCGCTGGCCGGCGGCCATTAATGCCGCATCCTCGATTGAAACATCGTGGGCGAACTGGTCGTGAAACTTCGCCTGGTCGATGGAAAGATCGACGCCGCCGCCTATCAGCTTTACCGGGGCGGCGAGTGCTTGGCCAAGCGTGCCCCCGGGGAACTTACCGGCGAGATCGGCAGCTGCTTCTCCGGCTTCAGGAGCGAATGCAGCAACGTAGACCAGCGACTTTACGTTGTCCTTGCCGTTTGCCGCGGTCGAGATCACCTGGCCTCCGTAGGAATGCCCAACGAGGACGACGGATCCTTTGATGCTCGAGATGATGTCTGAAACATAGGCCGCATCGCCTGCGACACTGCGCAGTGGATTGGCAGCGGCAACGACCGTGAACCCGTTTTTCTGAAGGATCTTCGTCACACCATTCCAGCTCGACGCATCGGCGAAAGCGCCATGAACGAGAACGACTGTGGGCTTTGCGGGCTGGGCAACAGCCCCGCCGGACAGGAGAGCGGCGATTAAGGCAACGGTCGCAGCGAGTTTAAACATGACGATATCCTTCGTGGCTTCGGTCCAATACAGGCTACGAGGGAGTTTTTATCGCGCCCGATTAGTTTGTGCACAATCTATATTGCCTCAAAAGAAACATGTCAACCGCGCTAATAGATCGCGCGCGACTAATTTTTTTGCGCAACGAAGCCAGAGCGCTATTTTGCGTCGCAGATCGCCACTGCGAGGGTCCAGCCGCGCATTCTCATCCTTCAGCTGCTTCAGCTTTTCCAATCTCCGGCGGCAATATACCGGCGTATTTTTCTTCCAGCTGTAATGGGTCAACTGACTGCCTCCGGCACGCGATGGAGCATCTGCGGTAGCTTCAGTTTTTTATACGAATACGAATGAGGCGCGGATCGTGGCGCTTATCGAAATCACGACAAGTCTCATCCGGACTGATCCAACCGCGCCCACTTCTCGTAATCCAGGCTGACGAAAAACAACGGGAGCGAACGAACGAGCCATGTTCCGAACCGCAATAGCGATCGCAGCTGTGTGCGCAGCCGTACCGTCAGAGGCCGCTGCGGAGCAATACAGAGCAAACGAGATCAAGGGAGAGATCGTCGGCAGGCGCATCTTCCTTGAAGCTCCATTGGGTGGGGAATTCCCGCTAAACTATCGAAGAAGTGGCAGTGTCGACGGTGACGGCGAAGCTTTGGGCCTCGGCCGGTTCGTCAAACCCAAAGACACCGGCACTTGGTGGATACAGTCTGACCGTCTCTGCCAGCAGTTTCGCACCTGGTACGACGGTCGCCCGATGTGTTTTGAGCTCTACCGGGTCGAAGAGAAAAAGCTGAAGTGGATCCGTAACGACGGAAAGACCGGTATCGCCCGAATAGGTCCCGAGCTTTGATGTGGCAGCGAAAGGAGGCCGCGAATTGAAGCTTATGCCGCGCAATCGATTTGACGGAGGAAATGCATGCGCATCTTCAGCGTTTTTCTTACGGTCCTCGCCATGAACCTTGCATTGGTTGCGCCAGCGGCCGCCGGGTCCTTTTCGCTTGAAAGCTTCTTTACAGGCAGGTCGAGCGCCGAGGGAAGCTTTCAAAGCATCACCGGGGTTAAAAGGACATTCGAAGTCCAGTTGGTCGGAAAATGGGACGGCCGCACCCTGACGCTCAGGGAAGATTTCAGGTTCGATGACGGCAGTCGAGATCGCAAGACGTGGCGGTTCATAAAGGATGGACCCGGCAGATACAGGGGTACGCGCGAGGACGTGATTGGAGAGACGCAGGTGCGGATTAAAGATAATGTCGCGCGCTTCAGCTATCTGGTCTTCCTCGACTCAAAAAACAGCAAGAACAAAGTTCGCTTTCACGACACCATGACATTGAACAATGACGGTCGTGTCCTCAATACCGCCTATGTGACGAAATTCGGATTGCCGGTTGCCTGGACGCGTGTCGAATTCAGGAGACAGTGACTGATGTGGAAAGTGTTTAGCAGACGAGCATCCAGGTCACACCCTTCGACACTCATCCTCTATGCGCTTCCCGCGTTCCCATTGGCGGCGCTTGCGCTGCCGCTTTTCGTCATCGTTCCGACGTTTTACTCCGAAGTCATGGGACTACCGGTCGCGGCCGTCGGCGGTGCACTTTTTGCCATTCGTCTTCTTGATGCAGCGAGTGATCCGATATTCGGCTGGCTTGCCGACCGGTGGAATGGCGTTGGCGGTCGCCGGCGTGGCTTTTTTCTTGCGTCAATTCCGCTAACCGCGGTCGCCGCGTTCATGCTTTTTTGGCCGCCTCAAACAATCGGGCTCGGTTATCTGCTTATATGGGGTGGCCTTTTGTCGCTTGGCTTTACCTGGTCCTCTCTGCCCTACACCGCCTGGGGGGCAGAACTTTCAACCGACTATGCCGAGCGAACACGCGTTGCAGCTTTCCGCGAAGGCGCGACGCTTATCGGGACTTTATCGGCCATCAGCCTCCCCTTCGCTGTTGGGACGGCTGGGGCAAATAGCGCCGATGGGCTAAAGGCGGTAGCCGTTCTTGTCGCGGTCTTGCTTCCGCTCACAGGGCTTATGGCTTTCGTTTTCGTCCCCGAACCCGTCAATCGGTCGACGCGGGAGTTTGGCCTGATGCAAAGCCTGGTTTTCATGTCGAAGAACCGGCCGTTCCTGCGTCTTATCGCCGCTTTTCTTTTGAATGGATTTGCAAACGCAATCCCAGCTACTTTGTTTCTTTACTTTGTCTCAGGGCGTCTGGGAGCTGCGGAATGGCGCGGCCCGTTTCTCCTACTCTATTTCGCATGCGCAGTTCTTGGCGTACCGCTCGCAGTAAAGGCCGCAAGGCGCTGGAGCAAGCACAAGGCCTGGAGCGGCGCTATGCTGGTGACGTGCTCGATCTTTGCGGTATCAGGATTTCTCGGCGACGGAGACCTGGTCGCCTTTGGTGCGATATGCGTGTGCACCGGTCTTCTGCTCGCCTTCGACCTTGTTTTGCCTCCATCCATGCAGGCAGACGTAATCGACAACGACACAGCAGTCTCAGGCTCTCAGCGTTCCGGCATGTATTTCGCGGCGTGGGCACTTGCCACGAAGCTCTCTCTGGCGACAGCAGTCGGGGTGACGTTTCCCATGCTCAGTCTGATTGGCTTCGACCCGGCTCAAGATCGTTCGTCGCCCGACGCTCTCAATGGTCTTTCGTTGCTTTACGCCTGGGCACCAATCGTCCCGAAGCTCGCAGCAATCGGGCTCATGTGGGGCTTTCCGATTGATCGTGTGGCCCAACGAGAGCTTATTGGCCGGACTTGACGGTATTGCGCTCGTCTACGGCTGTCAGGTTGATGACACGTTTTCCCCATCGCCCACTGAGGTAGGTTTCCATGACTATCGGTCGCGATTTAATCAACAATCACGCCTTCCAAGAGACGGATCGTCGAAAGGTGGCGTGGGTTACCGGCGCAAGCTCCGGCATCGGGAAATCGCTTGCACTCCGTTTGGCACTTGACGGCTGGACCGTCGCCGTAAGCGCGCGCAACTCGGTGGAGCTCGATACTCTCGCACGATCACTGGAGAACAAGATCCATTCCTTTCCCCTCGATGTGACCGACCGCGAAGCGGCAGAAAACACCGTACGCGACATTGAAATGCGCCTGGGTCCGATTTCCCTTGCGGTCTTCGGCGCAGGAACGTACCGGCGCGATAGCCTGTCGACCTTCGACGCCGCGGCGATCGGAGAGATGGTCGGGCTCAACATCATGGGAACCGTGAACTGTTTGCAGGCGATCATGCCAGCGATGACGACGCGCCGGTCGGGACGGATTGCCGTCATGGCATCTGTGGCAGGCTACACCGGTCTTCCTGGTGCCGCGGGCTACGGCGCGACCAAAGCCGCCTTGATCAACATGTGCGAAGCCCTTTATCCCGAACTTGAACGGCAAGGCGTTCAGATGACAATTATCAATCCAGGATTTGTCGATACGCCTTTGACGCGTCAGAATGACTTTCCAATGCCTTTCCTGATCTCTTCGGAAAGTGCGGCGGAATACATCATGCGCGGGCTTGAGCGGGGGAAGTTCGAGATCGCATTCCCGTGGAGGATGAAAGTGGTCTTGAAGCTATTGAAGGCGCTTCCTCCAAGCCTGAGGTTTGCCTTGACGCGCCGCATGTTGCGTGAGGAGCAGACCTGACCTCCGTCACGTTGGTTCGAGCCGGAACTGGTAGACATCGATGGTCCCGTTGCGAAAGCCGGCGGCGCAGTAGTGAAGGTAGTAGCGCCACAAGCGCTTGAACCGTTCGTCGAATGCAGCGGATTCAATCTTGTGCCAACTTTTGAGGAAAGCACCTTCCCACAAGAGCAGGGTTTTCTCGTAGTCACGGCCGAAAGAAAATGCATCCCGCACCAGTAGGCCGGAAGTGACAGCCTCCTGCCTGAAGACTGCCGCAGAAGGCAGCATGCCACCGGGAAATACATAGGTTTGAATGAAATCGGCGTTTTGCCGATACCGCTCATACCGCCTCTCGTCGATCGTGATGACCTGGATCAGCGCTTGTCCGTCAGGAGCGAGGTTCGTCCGCAGCTTCTCAAAGTAAACCGGCCAATTCTCCTCTCCCACGGCTTCGAACATCTCTATTGAGACGATCTTGGTGAAACGTCTTTCACAATCCCTATAGTCTTGCAGCCGCACCTGGGCCAACGGAGACAATCCCTTGTTTGCCAGCCGAGCTCTCGCAAAGTCGGCCTGCTCCTTCGACAAAGTCAGCCCGGTAATGCGACACCCCGTGCGCGAGGCCGCGTACTCCATAAACCCGCCCCAGCCGCAACCGATCTCAAGAACATGATCTTGCGGACCGATTCGCAGCTCACTCAGGATCCTGTCGTACTTGGCTTGTTGGGCTTCACCGAGTGACTGCCCTTGCCGCTCAAAGATGGCGGCAGAGTACGTCATCGTCTCATCGAGCCATGCGCGGTAGAAATCGTTCCCGAGGTCGTAATGGAACGCGATATTTCGGCGGCTCCCGGCACGGGAGTTTCGTCTGAACAGATGCCGGAGGTAAGCGAGGCGGCTTATTAGCGGGCGAGAGGCGAGCGCTGGCTTGAGGGTCTCTTCGTTGGCAAGCGCCAAATCCATAAGCGTTCCCAGGTCTGGCGTCTCCCAGTCGCCATCAAGATAGGATCGAGCAAACCCGAGGCTGCCGCTTGTGAGCATACGCCAGACCGCTCTTGAGTTCGTAAAGACGATCGCTGCAGTCGGACCGGGGACGTCGCCTTTGACCAAATGCACTGCCCCACAGGGGAACTCCGCGCGCAACTGCCCGCGTTTGATACGGGCAAGCCAACCGCATACTATTCTTTGCCACAGCGGGCGGCCCGACGATATTGAAAATGCCGCACCCTGATCAAGCTCGCTCATGCCAAGGTGTCTTTCTGTTCGAAACGGGAGACAATCGTTGTGGCAACCCGCAGGTCCGCCGGTCGATGACGATGCACGGGCATGCCCTTTAGCCAGATCTTGAGCGCCTCCCAATGGATCGCACCCATTACTTTTACTGTCATCATGGGGTGTTTCAGGAAGGTTAGAAAAAGCCTCTTATCCGAGATCTCTTCCCTTTCTCCGGAAAATACAGCCGTGAGAAGTCGCCCGTCACAATCGTTTTCGGTTATGCCGACGAACACGGTTTCCCCCGGCGGCCTGAGGTTGAACTCATAGCGGCAATCCATGGGTACAAACGGAGAAACGTACAGTTCTTTGACGCACGACTGCCGGATCGCTCCGCCCTCGTCGTCGCTCACCGGAATGACATAGGTATGGCGTTCGTGGAATGTGTTGCAGACCTCATAGAGAACGGCCCGGACTTGGCCATCGCTTGCCTCACAGTAAAAGACCGTCAAAGGGTTGAAAACGTAGCCGAGTATGCGGGGATAACATAGCACACGGATACGCAGCTGCTTCACGTCCACCCCGGCCTCGGAAAGCTGGCGTTCGACCCAACTGCGTAGCGCGCCTACTTCACCATTCCCGTGATCGCTGTCGCGAAAACTGAACAGAGCAAAGCGATTATGGCCGAACAGGCGCAACTTGCTGTCCAGCGAAGCCAACTCGTCCAGATCGAGGAGCAGCGAAAAGACCCTGTAGGAAAGCCTATGCCGGCGGGGTCTAAACCGAACGTGGCACACCTGGCCGCTGTAAAGAGCCGACCTCGACATCATTGAGCCGCCGCGTAACCGATCTCGCAGGGGAGCCTGCCAGAATCGTCGCGGACCGTCCATGGACGCCGCTCGCCGGAGATGGCCTCGGCAACCGCAAGCCCGGACTGCAGTCCGTCTTCGTGAAATCCGCTGCCGAAGTAGGCCCCGCAAAACCAGACACCGCCGCGTCCTTGGAGATCCCAAAGCTCCTTTTGAGACACCAACGCTCGCTGATCAAACAGAGGATGGTCATAATCGAATGTCGCGATCATCCGCTCACTGGCTATCTTTTGATGCGGGTTCAGCGTCACAAAAAGCGGCGTCGCCGGATCGATCCCTTGCAATCGGTTCATCCAGTAGGTCACACAAAGCTGGCGCTCACCACAATCATCCGACGCGCCAATGTAGTTCCAGCTCGACCACACGTTTCGCCGCCTGGGCATCAATGAGGTATCTGAGTGCAGAACCGCCTTATTGCTTGTGTAGCTGATCGCGGACAACAGCTCTCTTTCACGTGCGTCAGGCTCGGCAAGCATCGCCAGCGCTAGATCGGCGTGAGTCGCGATGACCACATCCGTGAAAGTGTCACGATTGCCATCACGATCTGTTACGACCACCGTCCCCACCTCGCGGCGGATTTCCCGGACTGCCCTGCTTGTCCGAAGCTCGCCGCAATAGTCCGACATCAGCCTGCTGACATATTCTCGGCTTCCGCCGGTTACGGTTCGCCAACGAGGTCTGTCCGTCAATGCAAGCAAACCATGACTGTCGCAGAATCGAATGAAGGCATGCAGCGGATAATCACGCATGCGTTTGGTCGTTGTGGACCAGATCGCAGCGCCCATGGGAAGGAGATGATCGGTAACAAAGGCATTGCTGTAGCCATTCTCGTCGAGATACTCCCCCAGCGTCTTGCTAGCGAGATTTAGCCGATTAAGAGCTTTGGGAGCTTCTCGATAGAAGCGCAAAATGTCTGACAATATTCTCCAGAAGCGCGGACGAAGTGCGTTTAACGGTTGACCGAACAAGCCTGTCAATCCAGAGCCCGAGTATTCGAATGCCCCGCCATCCAATGAAGCGGAGAACGACATATTGGAAGCTTGGGTCGGGACGTCAAGGTGGTCAAACAGCGCTACAAGGTTGGGATAGTTGCGATCGTTGTACACGATGAACCCGGTGTCGACCGGAACCGGTCCAACAGCCGTCGGCGCGAGGACGGTGTTGGCATGACCGCCAGGTTTGTCGCCGGCTTCGTAAAGAACGACCTCTAAGCTTTTACCGAGTAGCCAAGCCGCGGACAATCCCGAGATACCGGCGCCAATCACAGCGACACGCCGTTGCCCGAATTCACCCCTCATACCCCGATCAAACCGCATGTTATCCCCTCAATCTGACGAACAATTACGAACGCACTACGAAAAAATCTCCCGATCGGATTGATCACCTTGAAAAATTTTGGACAACAATGATCCAAGAAGCAGAAGGCATCGTAATCGGTGCCATGGAGACAATTCTTGCGATTTCCGCTACCGCTGTTCCAGATATCCCATTTGTTCGATCTGGGCATGAGCCGCTGATCGACCTTGGGAGGCAGAAGAAGCGTGGACGCATGGTAGAGCCGGGCGGGGAACTGACTAAAGATGAAGCCTGCTCTCTGCTCGAGGCAGTCGGTCGCAAGCGAGATATTGAATCTTTCGAGGCGCTGTTTCGCTATTACGCTCCGCGCGTAAAGGCCTATATGGCGCGCCTTACGCGTGATCCAAACATCGCCGAGGAATTGATGCAGGAAGTGATGATCACCGTTTGGAACAAGGCAGGCCAGTTCGAAGCGACACGCGGTAACGCAGGTACGTGGATCTTCACGATTGCCCGCAACCTTCGTATTGACGCCTACCGCAAGAACCGGAGGCCGGATTTCGACGTCAATGACCCCGCATTTGTGGCAGACGATGCCAAAAGCGCGGAGAACGAGCTGGCGGAACGCCAGGATGCGACCCGGTTAAAGGACGCCATGAAGGACTTGCCTCAGGAACAGATCCAATTGCTGACGCTGTCGTTCTTCGACGATTGCTCTCACAGTGCGATTGCCACCAAGCTGAACCTGCCGCTCGGAACGGTGAAGTCGAGAATCCGACTTGCCTTTGCGAGGCTTCGGGCTGCGCTGGAGGACGGAAAATGAATATCCGTCATCATGTGAGCGACGAATTGCTGGTGGGGTATGCATCCGGCACGCTTGAAGAGGGTTGGCGGCTTGCTGTTGCAACGCATCTTGCGTTGTGCCCCAACTGCCGGACAAGACTGACTTTGATGGAGAATACGGCCGGAGAGTTGCTCGAGAGCATGGAGCCAGTGCCAATAGAAATCTCGTCTTTCGATCGGTTGAAAGAGCGCCTACGAACCGCGGAATCTCACCCAAGCGTCTCGCCGAAGCAACCTGCGAGAGTAATGCAAGTCGTTTCGCCGCCAACCATCCCGGAACCGTTGCGATCCTATCTTGGAGGAGATCTGGCGGAGCTGAAATGGAAGTCTCTGGGACGTGGCGCCTATCACATTCCGATCAAGCTGGCCGATCGGTCGACAACGGCCCGTCTGCTTCGCATACCGGCCGGAAAACCCGTGCCGGAACACAGCCATGGAGGGCGCGAATTGACGCTAGTGCTCAGCGGAAGCTTCAATGACGGAGAACTCTTGTTCGCCCGCGGAGATATAGAGGAGGCAGACCCGAGCGTTGAACACCAGCCCCTGGCAACGCCTGAGCAAGATTGTATCTGTCTGGCGGTAACCGACGCGCCGCTCAGGTTCCGGAGCTGGTTTATGCGTTTGCTTCAACCTGTCCTTCGGATCTGATCGGAGGCGACGGATGACCTACGCGATATCCTACGTGGCGACAGCGATCGTCTTTCTCGGCTTGGACTTTTTGTGGCTGACCGGGTCGTCGAAATTCTATCGCAGCCGAATTGGAGAGCTTCTGCTCGAGCATCCAAATCTCATTGCCGCCGCTGCATTTTACGTCATTTATGTAACCGGTGTTTCATATTTTGCCGTCATACCTGCGCTCAGCTCCGGACGTTGGACGACAGCACTGGTATCGGGAGCTCTGCTCGGCCTTGTCGCTTTCGGCACCTACGACATGACAAATCTGGCAACGATCAAGGGGTGGTCGTTGGAGGTAAGCTTGGTGGACATGGTGTGGGGTGTCTTCATCACCACGGCGTCCGCTCTCGCCGGGTATTTTTCCGTTTCGGCCGTACAAAAGCTGATTTGACCCCAACTCGGAGATTGAAGCGGCCAGGGGCCGCTCAATTCGTGTGCCGCGAAGAAAGAAAGCTTTGAAGACGTTCGGAACTCGGATTGCTCAGAACGTCGCGTGGATCGCCCTGTTCCTCGATCACACCCTGGCTGAGAAAGATGACATGATTGCCAACGTCGCGGGCAAATGCCATTTCGTGGGTGACGACGATCATGGTCCTTCCCTCCTCGGCCAATCCCCGCATGACCCGAAGCACTTCGCCGACAAGCTCCGGATCAAGCGCCGAGGTCGGCTCGTCGAAAAGCATGATCTCCGGTTCCATCGCGAGCGCCCGGGCGATCGCAACTCGCTGCTGTTCTCCGCCCGAGAGAAATGCCGGAAAGGCATCGCGGCGGTGCGACACGCCAACCTTTGCCAAGTATGCGTCGGCTCGTTCAGCTGCCTCAGCGCGACTTATCCCCTGTACGCGCATCGGCCCCAGCATCACGTTCTCCCTCGCCGTCATGTGGCTCCACAGGTTAAATTGCTGAAAGACCATTGATAACCGCGAGCGCATCGAAGCGAGCTTGTTGGGGTCATGTACCGTCAGGTCTCCGCTCGACGCCTTTCTCAGGTCAAGTTTTTCTCCCTGAAACCGATAGCTGCCCTCACACGGGTGCTCCAGGAAATTGAGGCATCGCAAGAACGTGCTTTTTCCCGAGCCGGACGCGCCGATCATGGAAATCACATCTCCGCGCCTCGCGCTGAGCGAGATGCCTTTTAGCACCTCAACGGAGCCGAACCTCTTTCGGATGTTGGTCACTTCGAGCATCGCTGTCATAGTCTGTCTCCGCGCCTTGGCGCTCATGGGCTTAAAAGTGGACCGTTGCGGAACACATCGTTGCCGGCGATCTTGCCAAGGCGTTTACCGCGCTCGGCGATGCGGCTGTCAGCGCGTGCGTAGAACACGCCTGATGTCTGCGCCTTCACGGCCGTCACCGTTCCTGAAAGCGGGTCGATGATCTCAGCTATCACATCACCAGCCCTTACATGATGGCCAAGGTCGAGTGCGTAGCTCACGACCCCCGCAGACGGTGAAATGACAGCTTCTGAACCTGCGAGCGGGGTGGGCTCGCACAGCTTGGCCGGCGCCTGCGCGGCCGAACCCTTGACGACCCCTAGATCGCGTAGGAACTCGACGATCGCCTCGGCGTCGCTCCGGGCGCGTCGCCGATCCACATCGCTACGACCGCGCAACTCAACGGTGGTCGAAGCGCAGCCAAGCGGGATGTTCGCGTCGGGCAGCGATCTTGCCAGGTCCAACCATGGGCGCACGAGGGCCTCGTCGAACGGATTGAGTCCTGAGATCTCAGCAAGCAGCACCGCTCGGGCGTGAAGACGCGTCGCAAGCGACGAGAATATCCGTGCGAAATGCGGTTGCGTGTAGAGATGAACCTCAGCCTCTCCATCACAATGGAGATCCAGCACATAATCGGCATCAATCGCAAGTTTCATGAGGCATTTTCGAACGTTGTCCGAGGGGGTGACGACGTGCCATTCCTCAACCAGGGCCATCAACTCGGCGCGGATGACGGCCGCGTTAGCGCTGGCGTCTGTGCCCAAGCGGTTGGAAAGCCGGGCGGACAGCTTGGGTCCGAAATCCGGATAATGCCGGTTGAAGTTCCGTCCGTCATAAAGATCGAAACGGCCTTCCTGCTGACCAAGGGAAAACTGAGACAGCCCGACCGGATTGGCAACCGGAACGACCCGAACGCAGCCGAAGATCGCGTCGGCCGCCTCAAGCTCCGCCAACGTCTCGCAAAGCGCATGCGCGACAATGATGCCGGGAGCCTCGTCGGCATGGAGACCACCTTGGATATAGACGAGTGGCGTGTCTGCGTGCCGCCCGAATTCGACACATTTCAAGCTATGCCGCGTGCCGGGTCCCTGACCTTCGATATCAAAGATTGTCTCTTTCATCATGCAACTTTCGGGTTGAGATGCTCGGCTGGCTTCTCTCTGGCGTTCGGAGCGTCCGAGCGGGAGAGATGCCGCAAAAAGTGCGTCTCGAGCCAGCGGAAAAAAGTGGTGAGACCGATGGTCAGACACAGATAAATTGCGGCGGCGACGCCGAAGGATTCCGCCAGCACGAGATAATTGGTGTAGACGTCGCGCGCGACCCGCATCACCTCGACAATCGTCACCGTGCTCGCAAGGGCGGTGGCATGCATCATCATTACCACCTCGTTGCCGTATTGCGGCAGTGCGCGACGCCAGGCCGATGGCCAGATCACGTACCTGAGAACCGCCGCGCGGCTCAGGCCGATCGAACGTGCCGCTTCGATTTCGCCTGGCGCCGTGGTTCGGATCGCGCCGGCGAATATCTCGGTCGTATAGGCGACAGTGTTGATCGTCAGCGCAAGCCACGCGCAAAACCACGGAGAGCGGAATAGCGGCCATATCGCGCTGCTGCGCACGAACTCGAACTGAGCAGTTCCGTAGTAAATGACAAACAGCTGAACAAGAAGCGGCGTGCCGCGGATGACGTAGGTGAACAGCCATACCGCGCGAGAAAAATAGGGCGACCGCATTGAGCGCACGAGCGCCAGTGGCACCGAGACCGCAAAACCGCTGACGACGACGGTTGCCAACAGGATCAAAGTGTTTACCAGACCGCCCGCAAATGCCGGCAGGTTATCGGCAACGATTTCCCAGTCGATCATGCAGTACCTCCGCTGCGGACGCCGCGTGAAGAAAGCTTCTCAAGCGCTCCGAAGAGGAGAACCGAAAATGTGGTGACCGCGAGATAGATGAGGCCGATAAGCGCGTAGAAGGTAAATGGCTCCCGCGTCGCCGCAGACGCAAGCCCGGCCCGGTGGACCATATCGTCGAGCCCGATGATCGAAACCAGCGCTGTCGCTTTCAACATGACCAGCCACGTATTCGTCAGGCCGGGCACGGCATGCCGTATCATCTGCGGCAGCAGAATGTAGAAGGCCACCTGCCAGCGGGAAAGACCATATGCAAAGCCAGCCTCGATTTGCCCCGCCGGCACGCTCAGGATCGCTCCCCTGAACGTCTCGGTCAGGTAAGCTCCGAATACAAAGCCGATTGTGCTAACGCCGGCTATGTAGGGATCGACATCGAGATAACCCCACCCATAGGTTTCGGAGATGGAATTGAGCAGGATCTGGCCGCCGTAGAAGACGACGAGCATAACAAGCAAATCCGGCAAAGCGCGCACCGTCGTCGTGTACGCGGCAGCCGACAATCTTGCCGCTTTCCCGCCGTAGACCTTTGCAGACGCGCCAATCAGGCCGATAACACAGGCGATCGCCAGTGAGACCGACGCCACGCTGAGGGTCACACGTAGCCCCCCCAGAATCATCGGTAGATAACCTTGGAACATGGAACAGCACCCCTTGCGACCGGCGCCGCCCAGGCGCCGATCGCGGGAAAAGAACTACTTCTTTGCCGATTGCGGCGTGACGTCGAAGTCGAAGTATTTGCCCGACAGTTGGTTGTAAGTACCGTCGCTCATGATGGAAGACAGAGCGGCATTTACTTCCTCGCGCAGAGCGCCATCTGACTTACGCACGGCGATGCCGACGCCGCCGTCGGCGTCCTCGCCCAAGAAGAGGGTGTCGCCGACTTGCTCAAAGTCCTTTCCTTCGGGCTTCTTCAGAAAAGATTCGGCCGAAACGACCGACGATCCGAAGGCGATGTCCCCGCGGCCCGACGCCAGTTCCAGGTAGACGGCCGGCTCCTTGTCCACCGCCAAAACGGTGCTGTCAGGGTAGTTTTTCGCAACATACTCGGCCCGCGGAGAGTTGCGCAGGACGATGATCGTCTTGCCCTTTAGTTCTTCCGGCGACCAGCTCTTGTAGTCACCCTTGCGCGCCACCCATCGCGACGGGACGTCGTAGTAGGGGTTGGAAAAGTCGACGACCTTCTTGCGCTTTTCGTTGATCGTCATCGAAGCCACGATGATATCGAACTTCTTGGCATTAAGCGCCGGGATCATCCCGTCCCATTCTTGCTGCACCATCACGCAGTTCTTCTTCATCTTCGCACAGATCGCATTTGCGATGTCGATATCGAAGCCGGAAAGCGTTCCATCGGGAGCAACTACTGAGAAGGGCGGATAGTTTCCTTCCACGCCTATGCGAAGATCCTCCGCAAACGCAGTACCGGCGAGCATCGTTGTGGCAACGATTGACGCGAGAAATTTCATTCGCATGCGATTTCCTCCCAAAATCAGCTAAGCTGACTTCTCAATGGCAGGATATTTTCATAGAGTCAACAAATGAAAGAAAATTTTCAGACATCCCTCACCTGGAACGCAGAAGCCGATCGACGCTTCGCCACCTCTGCTTTAGGTCTCGAACTCAGCAGGCTGCTGCGGGACGGATCGGCTTCGCAGCGGGCACTGTCCGGTTTTGTGCTCCGGGACCCGATGTTCGTGGCAACGCATGGCATCGAGGAACTTGCTTCTGCAACGGGAACTTCGGCTTCAAGCGTCAGCCGTTTTGTTCGAGACCTCGGATTGGCGGGCTTTTCGGAGTTTCGATCGTCCATCGCCGCTATGGTGAGCGAATTGATAGCGCCTGTCGCCAAGCTCGATGCCTCGATAAGAGACCTCGATAAACGCAGCCAGGGTGTCGAACTCAGCATCGAGGTGACGGGCTCCAACATCGACGCGCTCAAGAGCCCGCAGACCGCCGAATACATACGCGTTGCTTGCGGTGACATAAGAGCGGCTCGAAGGGTATTCGTGATAGGCTTTGGCCTTTCTGCGCACCTCGCGGCAATGCTGGTCCTTTCGTTGCAACCTTATCGAGACGAAGTTGTGAATGTTGCTCAATACGGAGGAACGGAGTCGGCTGCCGCGCGTGCGATGTCGATTGGAGAAGGCGACGTACTGGTTGCAATATCTCTTCCCAGGTATTCCAGGGATGTTGTCGAGATCGTCAGATTTGCGCGTGACAAAAAGGCGAAAATTGTCGCCATAACGGATTCTCCAGCCGCTCCGCTGGCTCAATTCGCCGACCGATTGCTTCTCGCGCCATCCAGACACCCGGTTCTTTCGGCCACAAACGTTCCGGCCATGGCAATCATCGAAGCCCTGGCGTCCGACTTCATGCTGGCGGATCCTGACAATGTCAGGCGAGCAGAGCAGCTTGCAAAGGCTATTTCGTCATACCTAACCGAAGGCGATTGACGAGCCCACCATCCCTTAAGGCCACGAAGGATCGAAGGGTAACCATCGGTGCTCTCGCTCATAGGTCAACTTGCCGAGGATCCACTCACGCGTCGTTGTCCTATCAAATACGCCCTCTCTCCCGTCGCGTCCGCTGGACAGGGCATATCCGTCGCCTGAGGAAACTTTTGGCGCTGCCAAGCGTGAGTCCTCTATAGGGGCCGAACTCTCTCTGCTGCGCCGAAAAACCTCCCCGGCCACGCTATGCGATAATCCAACGAGCCGTTCCCCTCGTAAACGCTCTTGGGTTTTCAAACGGTGTTCCCCCATGAAATGCTGTCGCAGACTGATCTTTATTTTTGGCGACCAAGAGCTTTCGGCAAACCGAAGACTTCAACACCCCTACGCCACCTGACGGCGCATGACGCAGGACCGGAGAAATGAGTACGGCAAAGCGCCAGCGCTTTCCTGCAACGTCTGGACGAGGGTCTTGGTGTTTAGAGGAGGATTGAAAGATGCCGCTTACGTCACTTGCTAAAGGATACCGCGCCGTTGTTTTGGGAGCCAGCGGCGGCATCGGATCCGCAATCGCCGGCGAACTCCGGTCCGATCCCAATTGCCTGCAGCTTGTAGCGCTCTCGCGTAGGGACAATTCCTTCGATATCACGGACGAAGAGAGTGTCGCAGCAGTAGCAGCGGAGACTGTAGATGGGCTGCATCTTGTTTTTTGTGCGACCGGCGGACTTGTTGTCGACGGCGTGGGTCCTGAAAAATCACTCAAGCAAGTCGACCCAGATGTGATGATGCGGCAATTCGCGCTGAACGCGATTGGACCGGCACTCGTTCTCAAACACTTCGCGCCGAAGCTCGTCCGCAGCGACCGCGGCATAGTCGCCTTCCTGTCTGCCCGGGTCGGGTCGATCGGAGACAATCGCCTGGGGGGCTGGATTTCCTACCGAGCGTCGAAGGCTGCGCTCAACCAGATCGTCCGCACAGCTTCCGTAGAACTGAGCCGCACCCATCCGCGCGCGGTGGTCGTCGCACTCCACCCAGGAACGGTCGCGACAAAAATGACGGCAGACTACTCCACTCCCCACCGCCGGTTGGATCCCAGTGAGAGCGCATGTGCAATGCTCCGGGTTATTGATCGGTTGACGCCGGAAAACTCCGGAGGCTTCTTCGCCTATGATGGCTTGCCCGTTGAGTGGTGAGCATTGTTAGGGGGCACAGCACTTAGATCTTTAGTCCACGGCGAAAACGTCCGGTTTTCAAGCATTGCCATCGTTTGACGGTGAACGGCGCAGGGACCGATGTTGCCAGTTTGCCGCCGACCTAGCCGGCGGCAAACGCATGTGGTCAACCACGATATGTTTTACTACGCTTTCGGAAGCAGCACTTTGTCGATCACATGAATGACACCGTTTGACTGCTTGACGTCGGCGATCGTTACAGTGGCAATGCCACCCGTTTCGTCAGTGAGTGTGATCTTGTCGCCATCCATCTTTGCCGAAAGCGTGCAGCCGCCCACGGTCTTGACTGAATGGTTCCCTCCGTCATCGGCAATCATCTTGCCGACCGCATCGGAAAGCGCATTGGCAGCAACGACATGACAAGTCAGCACTTTGGCTAGCTTTTCTTTGTTCTCGGGTTTCAGGAGTGTGTCGACAGTGCCGGCAGGCAAGGCATCGAAAGCTGCGTTCGTCGGCGCAAACACGGTGAACGGGCCATCACCGGACAGCGTATCCACGAGACCGGCGGCTTTCACTGCTGCAACGAGTGTCGTGTGGTCCTTCGAATTCGCAGCGTTTTCGACGATGTTCTTACTTTCGGACATGGCCGCTCCACCGACCATGGGGTTGTCGGCATTAGCAGCGAAGGCTACCAGAGCGAAAATAGACGCGATCGCGGCGGTACGTCTTAGGGACCGTTTCATTCGTGCATTCCTCCTTGCTGGCCCGCACCGTGCGGGCGTTCCCAACCGATGTTCGCCAGACGTTGTCCAGCACCATCAATACGCCGTCTTTACCAAACTGGATCACCGTCGCGTCCGATATGACCGACGCTGCGGCGAACCGACTCAATGCAGGGTCGCTGCCGTAGTGAACGAGTGAGAGCTGGATTTGGTGCTCGCCGGGCCGCGCAAGATCCCATCTCCAATTCGCTGATCCAATCAGCAAGTTCATACGTAAAAAGGGAAAATAAGGCGTCGGCTGGCGCTTCGACGGCAACCACTCGCGCCGCCCGCGGGTCTGCAGTCCTCACCGAATGAGACGGGTCTGGTCAACGAAGGGCACGGCCTTAAGGGGTAGAAGAATGTTGCAACAAACTTCCAATGACAAAATGAATTGGGTCCGTGCGCTGGCACTTGCGATTGTACCGGTCGCCGCGACATCCATACTAGGACAATTGGCGACCTATCCAAACCTCGAACGCTGGTATTCAGCGCTGGAGAAGCCGAGTTTTAATCCTGCGAACTGGGTGTTTGCTCCGGTCTGGACAACGCTTTACATCCTCATGGCTTACGCTGCCTGGCGGCTCTTGATCCTCCCTGCCAGGACGCCGGGCAGGCTGACGGCACTGGCGCTATTTTACGTTCAGCTCGCCCTCAATGCGTTGTGGTCCTGGATGTTCTTCGCCATGCAAAGTCCGGTCGCCGGTCTGGTGAACATCATCGTGCAAATCGGGTTTATCCTCGCAACGATCGCGCAGGCCTGGCGCCTCGACAAGAAAGCGGCACTTTGCCTCTTGCCGCTCGCAGCGTGGGTCTCCTTTGCGGCTGTACTGAATTTCGCAATCTGGTTTCTCAATTGATGGCGTTGGCGCGAAGGGCATTGGTGTTCTCGCTTTCGGGCGAGCTCGCGTTGCCCTTGCGTTGCCTCGTAAACAGCTACGCGCTCGAGCAATTCGATCTTCTTTTCGAGACCTACGCGCTCGCAGCGATGAGAGTCGACGAACTGTTGAGCAAACAATCTCCTGAGCAAGACCTTGTGTAGGACTATCGCGAAATATGCCTGGACATCCAGGAAAGGAAATCCGAGTAAATTTGGGGCGACTTACAAGCTATTTTCCCGGTTTTCCTGTAGCCAGCCGGCAAGCTCCCGGCGCACGACGTGTTCGAGCACGGCCATGCCTTCGGCGCTGTCGTTCAGGCAGGGGATGTGGGTGAACTTCTCGCCGCCATTGTGATGGAAGCTTTCGGCCGCCTGCTCGGCGATCTCTTCCAACGTTTCCAGACAGTCGGAGACGAAGCCCGGGTTGAGGACGGCAATGCGCTTGACACCGTCCTGCGCAAGTTTTTCGACCGTCTTGTCGGTATAGGGCTGCAGCCATTCCTCAGGCCCGAAGCGCGACTGGAAGGTGACCTGCAGCTTCTCCTTCGACCAGCCGAGCTTTTCGCGCAAAAGCCGTGCGGTCTTCTGGCACTGGCAGTAGTAGGGATCGCCCTTATCGAAATAGCTCTTCGGAATGCCGTGGAAGGAGGTCAGAACCACCTCCGGCTCCCAGTCTAGCGTCGCTAGGTGACGCTCGATCGAGGTTGCCAGAGCGTCGATGTAGACGGGATCGTCGTGGTAGGGCGGAACGGTGCGCAGTGCCGGCTGCCAGCGCATCTTCAGAAGCGCCTCGAAGGCCTTGTCATTAACGGTGGCGGTGGTGGCGGCGGCATATTGCGGATAGAGCGGGAAGACGAGAATGCGTTCACAGCCGGCCTTCTGCAGTGCGTCCATGCGCGAGGCGATCGACGGCTGGCCGTAGCGCATGCCCCAGTCGACGATGACGTTAGGCTGGTCGGCGAAGGACTTCGCCATCAGTTCGGACTGGTTGCGGGTGTAGGTCCGGAGGTAGCTTTCGTTCAAGTCC
>NZ_FNGR01000058.1:0-23262 GCF_900103045.1 Ensifer sp. YR511 | reverse complement strand
CCTTGATCGTCTTCGAGGCGGCGACGAAGCCGTCGAGGAACTGATCGGCGACGCGCTCCTGCACGAGGAAGCGGGTCGGCGACACGCAGACCTGGCCGGCATTGCGGTACTTGCTGGCGGACATGATGGCGACGGCGCGTTCGACATCGGCATCATCGGTGACGATGACAGGCGCATGCCCGCCCAGTTCCATCGTCGCGCGCTTCATGTGCTGGCCGGCAAGGGCCGCCAGCATCTTGCCGACCGGGGTCGAGCCGGTAAACGACATCTTGCGGATCACCGGATGGGCGATCAGGTATTCCGAGATGACCGAGGGCACGCCGTAGACAAGGTTGACGACGCCGGCCGGAAGCCCGGCATCGACGAAGCAGCGGATGAGTTCGGCCGGCGACGCCGGTGTTTCCTCGGGCGCCTTGACGATGATCGAGCATCCGGTGGTCAGCGCCGCCGACAGCTTGCGCACCACCTGGTTGATCGGAAAGTTCCAGGGCGTGAAGGCGGCAACCGGACCGACCGGCAGCTTGACGGTCATCTGGGTGACATCGGGTGCGCGCGGCGGAATGATCTGGCCGTAGGCCCGCTTTCCCTCCTCGGCGAACCACTCGATGATGTCGGCGGCGCCAAGGATCTCGCCCTTCGACTGGCCAAGCGGTTTGCCTTGCTCGCGCGTCATCAGGAAGGCGATGTCGCCGGCCCGTTCGCGCAGCAGGGCGGCTGCCGACCGCATCACCTGGGCGCGGTCGAAGGCGGAGGTTGCCCGCCACGTTTTGAATCCCTTCTCGGCGGCCGCAAGCGCCTCATTGAGGTCTTCCACTTCGGCCCAGGCCACCTGGCCGATCGTTTCCTCGTTGGCCGGGTCGATGACGGGAATGGTCTTGCCGGATCGGGCCGGCCGCCAGGCGCCGTCGATATGAAGCAGGATGTCTGGGTAGTGAGCCATGGGAAACCCTTTACTGAATGAAGTTCGCCGCTTTGAGCGCGACGCCGTAGGATCAGGTCAATGGGGAACAGGTCGCCTGGCCAGGCGACCTTGACTGGAAAGCGATGCGGCCACCGGGGCACAAGCCGAAGGCGCCAAGCGCGACGACTTAAGTTTTTGTCGCGCGAGCAGCTCCCGTCAAGCGGCGCGCCAGACGAGATCGATGCCTCCGCCGTCCGCCGGGGTCAGCATCGGTACGGCAGACAGGAGTTTGCGCGTATAGGCCGAGGATGGGCGGTCGAAGATCTCGTCGCGGCTGCCCTGTTCTTCGATAACGCCCTTGTGCATGACCACAACTCTATCGGCGATCTGCTCTACGACGCCCAGGTCATGGGAGATGAAGAGGCATGCAAAACCTTGTTCTCGCTGCAGTTTGCTTAAAAGGGTGAGGATCTGCGCCTTTACGGTCAGGTCGAGTGCTGAGACCGCCTCGTCGGCGATGACAAGGTCGGGCCGGCGAGCAAGCGCGCGGGCGATGGCGGCACGTTGCCTTTGCCCACCGGAGAGTTGATGCGGAAACCGCTCGGCGAATTGCGCAGCGAGACCCACTTCGGCAAGCACCTCATCGACCCGCGCACGGCGGTCTTCAGCGCGCATCGATTTTTCGTGCCGGAGCGGCGCTGCCACGATGTCGCGGATCCGCATGCGCGGATCGAGCGAAGAGTAGGGATCCTGAAACACCATCTGGCAATTGGCGCGGTAGTCGGCGAAGCCGCTGCTTTTGCGATTGACCACCTGTCCGCGGAAGGTAAGCGTGCCCTCATCCGGTTGCAGCAGCCCAGCGATGATGCGGCCAAGTGTCGTCTTCCCGGAGCCGGACCCCCCGACCAGCGCGACGATCTCGCCAGGATGGATATCGAGATCGATGCCATGCAAGACAGGCTTTGCGCCCGTGCCGCTGCCGTAGGCAAGCTTCATATTTCTGACGCTGGCGAGCGGAGCGTTCGGTGCCACTGCGCGCGCCGGCACGCGGCGCGGCAGGGCCGAAAGAAGTTTCCGGGTGTAGTCGTGCCGCGGCATGCGGAGGAGTTCGGCCGTTGTCCCTTCCTCGACGCAGACACCCTTCTGCATGACGAGTACGCGATCGGTATATTGCGCCACCATCGCCATGTCGTGGCTGATCAGCACCATCGCGGTGCCTTTCTCTTCGACCAGCGCATGCAGCAATTCGAGCACGTCACGTTGCACGACGGCGTCGAGTGCGGTCGTCGGCTCGTCCGCGATCAAGAGCGCCGGTTCGAGCAGCATGACGGAGGCAATCATGATGCGCTGCCGCATGCCACCGGAAAACTCATGCGGGAAAGCGCGGATGGCTGTGTGCGGATCGGCAATGCCGACACGTTTCAGCATCGCCAGGATTGCGCTTTGACGCGCTGACGCGTCCATTGTCGTGTGCAGCGCCAGACCTTCCTCCATCTGGCGGCCGATGGTGAGCGCCGGATTGAGCGAGGTCATCGGCTCCTGGAAGATGAGCCCGATGCTCTTGCCGCGCAGCTTACGCAGATCGTCCGGCGCAAGCCCGCTCATATCGCGGCCGGCAAACCGGACGCAGCCCCCGCGCCTGACGATCCCGGGCGGCAGAAGGCCGATGACAGCGCGCATCAACATCGACTTGCCCGAACCGGATTCGCCGACGATGCCAATGCGTTCGCCAGCGCGAAGAGTGAGGCTGACGCAATCGACGACGGGTGGTGCCATCGCAGCCGAGGTGCCGAGCACGAGTTGCTCGACGGTCAGGAGTGGTAGCTGGGTCATTGCGTGCCTCTCATCTTCGGATCGAGCCTATCCCTCAGCGCATCGCCAAGCAGATTGATCCCGAGCAACGCAACGGAGATGCAAAGGCCCGGAAAGATTGCAAGCCAGGTCGCCTGGGCGAGGTAGGGGCGGGCAGCGGCCAGCATGTTGCCCCAGGTCGGGGCCGGTGGCGGCACGCCGAGGCCGAGGAAGGAAAGCGCGCTTTCAGATAAAAGTGTCCACCCGAACATCGACGTTGTCAGGACCGTCAGCGGCGCGATGCAATTCGGCAGGATATGGCGCAGCAGCGTGTAGATTTCGGAATCGCCTGCAATCCGGGAGGCGTCAATGAATTCCTTCTCCCGCAACGAAAGCACTGTGCCCCGAACGATCCTTGCTACGGACGGCGTGTAGGCAATGCCAAGCGCCAGCACGATGCCGAATTTGTTGGCGCCGAAGATCGCAAGCAGCCCAAGCGCAAGCAGGATGCCGGGAAAGGCGAGCAGGGCATTGGTGACGGCGACGAGCACCCGATCGGTCCAACCGCCGACATAGCCTGAGATGGCGCCAAGCGCGGTGCCGAGCACAGTTGCGATCGCGACCGTGGCAAGGCTGACGATGCCGCTTGCCGACGCGCCGAGCATCAAGCGGGAAAGCACGTCGCGTCCGAATTCGTCGGCGCCGAGCAGATGCCGGGCCGAGGGGCCGGCGAGGCGTGCCTTCATGTCGAGCGCCATGGGATCATAGGGCGTCCAGACGGAGCCCAGGCAGGCGACGATCACGAAGGCGCCGACGAACAGGCCGCCAACCAGCGCATTGGCAGAAAGGGTCTTCATGTGATTTTCACTCGCGGATCAAAGAGCGGGTAGCACAGGTCGACGATCAGGTTGACCAGCACGTAGATGACCGCGATGAAGAGCAGGCATCCCTGAATGACCGGATAGTCGCGGCCGAAGATCGCATCGACGAGGAGCCGCCCGAGACCCGGGATCGTGAACACGGTTTCGACGACGGCGATACCGCCGAGCATGTTGCCAAGCACCAGGCCGATCAGCGTCAGCGTCGGCGCAAAGGCGTTGGGGAACACATGGCGCCACAGCACCGTTCGCTCGGGCAGGCCCTTGGCGCGCGCATGAGTGATGTAGTCGAGCCTGAGAACTTCGAGCGCCGAGGCGCGGGCCATGCGCAGAAGCACGCCGATCTCGTGCAGGAAGAGCGTTAGGATCGGCATCAGCACATAGAGCAGCCCGCGGCTCGGCTCTTCGGCGACGGAGACGTAGCCGACCACCGGCAACCATCCGAGCTTGAGGCCGAAGATGAGCAGAATGACGAGACCGAGCCAGAAGGTCGGGATCGACAGAAGCAACGCGGCGATCGACACAAGGGTGAAATCAAGTCTGGAGTTCTGGCGGAGGGCGGCGATGAAGCCGGCCGGAACGGCGACCAGCGAGGCAAGGGCGACGGCAACGAGGACGATGCCGGCGCTGACCTTGAAACGCTCGATGATGAGATGGGCCACCGGCTCCTTCGTAGTGATCGACGTCCCGAAATCGCCCTGCAGGACGCTGGTCAGCCAGATCGCAAACTGCGTCAGGATGTTCTTGTCGAGTCCAAGGTCCGAGCGCAAGGCAGCGACACTTTCCGGCGACGCCATGTCGCCGAGCAGCAATGCTGCCGGGTCGCCCGGAACAAGGCGTATCAGGAAGAAGACGACGACGGCGACGAGGAAAACCGTCGGAACGGCCATTCCTATCCGCGAAAGGATGAAGCGCAGCATCTCGAGCGAACTCTCTTACTCAGCGATCGTGACTTCCCACGCCCTTGGCATGGAGAAGATCGAGGCCGCGTAGTTCTGGACGTGTTTCTGGTAGGCCGAAGCCTCGAGCCCGTTATAGAGCATGATGAAGGGCACGGTTTCCAGGAAGCGCGTATGTAGCTTGTCGAAAAGCTCCTGGCGCTTGGCCGGGTCGGAATAACGCACGGCGTCGGCGAGCATGGCCTGCGCGTCCGGATCGTCCCAGACCTTGCGCGGCTCCTTGTCCTTGTTGCCCATGACGGAGTCCATGGTCAGTGCGGGGTCGTAGCGTCCCGAATAGGGAAACACCATCGCCGTATAGTTGCCGCTCTGATATCGGTCGAGTTGTGCCGCCCACTCCAGCACTTCGAGTTCAGCGGTTATTCCGACCTGCTGCAGCATTGCCTGTGCCACGATTGCCGCGTCGTAGGTGTTGGAGTAGCGCGTATTGGCGATGAGTTTGATCGGCTGGCCGTTGTAACCGGCTTCCTGCAGCAGCGCCTTTGCCGCCTCGGGATCGTAGCTGTAGCCCTGGGTCTGGGCTGGGGAGTGGTATTTTGAGGTCGGCGGTATCAGCGAGTTGTTGGCCTTGCCGAGACCGAGCGTAATTCCCTCGACCATGGTCTTGGTGTCAAGAGCCATGGCGATGGCCTTGCGGATGCGCATGTCCTTGAGCAGCGGATCGCGCGTCTGCAACAGGAGCGCGACGATGCCGGGATTGGTCGCCAGCGAAACGGCGGTATCGGCGTTCTGCTTGAACTCCTCGACATCGGCATAGGGAACGTCCGGTACGATATCGATGTCGCCATTGAGCAACGCAGCCTTGGCGGAGGAGCGGTCGGGAATGACGGCGAAGCGGACGGCCTCGACAAGCGGACGCTTGGCGCCGGTGTAGCCGTCCCGCTTTTCTTCGCTGCGTACCGCGTAGTCGGCAAAGGCTTCGAGGTCGATGAATTCGCCCTTACGCCATTCTTTGTACCGGAAGGGACCGGTGCCGACAGGCACGTTGAACGAGCCGTCGGCGTTAAACGATGATTTGTCGAGTATGCCGGTCATGCCGCAGTCGGTTCTGGCAAGCGTTGCCTGAAAGAGGGCGTTCGGCTTTTCGAGCTTGAAGACGACGGTTTTGTCGTCGGGTGCCGTGACCGATACGACATGGGCGCCGCCGCCCGCGGCAAAGTCGTTGCGGCATCGCCATTTTGTGGCTTCGTCCATGTAGCGGTTCCAGTTCCAGACGACGTCGGCCGAAGTCAGCACGTTGCCATTATGGAACTTGACGCCATCCCTGAGCTTAAACGTGTAGGTCAGGTCGTCGTCCGAGACAGCGACCTCCTTGGCAAGCAGCGGCTTTACCGAGGCGTCCTCGCTATATGCAACGAGACCCTCGACTATGTGCAACACGACGGCGTCGCTGTTGGCGTCTCGGTTGACGCCCGGATCAAGGCTGCGGATGTCGGCATTGAGTGCGATTTTCAGCGTTTCTGCTGCGGCCGGGCCGCAGGCCAAGGTCAGCGTTAGTGCTGCGGCCGACGCGGCCAGTCTCTGTCTACGGTTCACCTCAGTTCTCCTCTTTGTGGTCTGCCCGGTTTTCCGGTTGAGCGAACTGTGCCTTTTGTTTGATCATAATGCAATATGAAAAATCGCAAACCTTGTCGGCCTCCCCAAAAGGGGGGGTAAATGCGCTCTCGGCAGGCGTTATCTTTCGCTGCGGATCCGGTCCTCGACTTTCTGCAGCGTCGATTCAAGGTGGCGCCGCAGCGCAAGCTGGGCGAATTCGATCTCGCCGGAGCCAATATACCGGAGGATCTGGATGTGCTCCTTCAGCGACCTCTCCATGCGCTCGGGCCGGAGCCGATCGAATACCGAGGACTCGCGCAGCAGTCTGAGGTCGTTCTGCATGCGCACGGATTGCAGGATGAAGCGGTTGCCGGACCAGGTGGCGAGTGTCTCGTGGAAGGAGGCGTTCAGTTTTAACCAGCTGTCGCGGCTGATGCTGCCGGCGGCATTGATCTGGTCGAACATGCTTTCATGTTCGGCAATGAGGGCCTTGAGCGCATCCGGATCGGCGCGGTAGTTCGGCTCGGCAAGGCCTGCAAGCTCGATCGCGATGCGAAAACGATAGCTTTCGGCCAGGCTTTCTGCGCTGTCGAGCGAATCGACAAACGCCCATCCGTGGCCGCGCTGGCGGTGAATGAGGCCCTGGGAGGATAATTGCGTCAACGCCTTGCGGATCGTCCCGCGCGCAATGCCGTAGCGTTCCGTCAGCTCATTTTCCGACACTTCCTGCGGAATGGTGCCGACAGAGCGGTCGCGCAGGATCTGCTGCTTGAGGCGCTCCGTTTCGCTCTCACTGAATGTCTCGATGTAGGTGCCGTTGCCGAGATCGGTGGCGGCGACAAAGCCTTTGTTGGGGATGAGGCGCACGAGATCCTTGGTCGCAAGGATTTCGAGAGCGGCCCGCATCGGTGTGCGCGATACGCCAAACATTGTTGCCAGGGTCTTCTCGACAATCGGATGACCTGCCCGCCAGCCTTCTTTTTGTGCCTGAAGCAGGATCTGCCGGGCAATGTCGATCTGCAACGCGCTCGGGCTGCTTTCCGTGCTCATCAACTGGCTCCAGGGTCTGGTCGGTCTTTGGGGGGCGCTTCTGACATAGCTGTTCGATTTCCTCTGGACAATTCCTTGTGATAGTGCATTTTAACGACACAAAACGCAACATAGAGTGAAAGAGAAGACAGATGACCGCCGCACCGTTTCCGTTCGTTTCGATCTCAGGAACTCCGCTCGAGCGCGGGCGTCAGTATGGGCAGCAGGCGAAGGACCGTGTGCGTCGCAGCGTCGAACTGTATGCTGGTCGGCTTGCGACGCTCGGGGTCTTGGCCGACGACCTGAAGTCGATCGTTGCCGGCTATGTACCGCTCATCGAGGCGTTCGACCCGAACTTCGTGGTGGAGATGAAGGGTATCTCCGAAGGTGCGGACTTGCCGTTCGAGCACGTCGTCCTCATCAATGCCCGTACTGAGATCCTTGCGAGGGCACGAAGGACCCAGGCTGCGAGGGCTGAGCATTCGGGCGACGGCTGCACGGGTGTCGTTGTCCTGCCTGAGCGCAGCGCCACGGGAGAGCTCGTGCACGCGCAGAACTGGGACTGGATGGCAGAATGCGCGGAGACGGCGATCGTCTTGCGCGTCAAGCCGGATGAAGGTCCGTCCTACCAGACGTTCACGGAGGCCGGTGGCCTTGCACGCAGCGGCATGAACGACAAGGGCATCGCCGTCACGGCAAATTATCTCGAGAGCGACCGCGACTTTGCCGGCGACGGCGTGCCGCTAGCACTCATCCGGCGCATGGTCCTGCAACAGGAACATCTGGCGATGGCCATGCGTGCCGTGGCCGGAACGAGGAAGTCGGCGTCGAACAACATCATCGTGAGCCACAAGGATGGCTTTGCCGTCAGCTTCGAATGCGCACCGGACGAAGCGTTCAACATCTATCCGGAAAACGATCTCATCGTGCATGCCAACCATTGGCAGAGCCAAACGGCGCTTCTGAAATTGCGTGAGCAGGCTCATTCAAGCTGGTCGGACAGTTTTTACCGCGACTGGCGCGTTCGCCGCATTCTCGAAAAGTCCGACAAGATCGGCGTCGCCGAGGTCAAAGCCGCGCTTTCTGACAAGTTTGGTTGTCCCTACGCCGTCTGCCGTCCGCCGCATCGTTCGTCCCGCGGCCATGTCTCGGCGACAGTCGCGACCATCGTGATGCGGCCGGCGGCAGGTGAAATGGAACTCGCGGTGCTGCCGGCCGACAATCCGAGCTTCAAGAGCTACCCGACCTATCGCGACGAAATTGCCGCTTGAACCTTGGTCGCCGTCGCCTCGCGCGCGCCCTGCCCATTCACAGAAGGTCCACATGCCATGGATACGCTCACCACGCCCGGCCCGAACAACCTTGATGCCTACTGGATGCCATTTACGGCCAACCGGGACTTCAAGGCGAATGCTGAATTCATCTCCCGTGCCGAAGGGCTCTACTACTTCACCAGCGGCGGCCACCGCCTGCTGGACGCTATCGCCGGGCTTTGGTGCGTCAACGTTGGCCATGGCCATCCGCGCATCGTGGAGGCGATCCAGAAACAGGCGGCGCGGCTGGACTTCGCATCCTCGTTCGGCCTCGGGCATCCGCTGGTCTTCGAATATGCCAACCGGCTAACATCGATTGCGCCAGAAGGCATGAACCGCGTGTTCTTCACCAATTCCGGCTCGGAAGCGGCTGATACCGCGCTCAAGATCGCGCTTGCCTACCATCATGCGAGGGGTGAAGGGCAGCGCCAGCGCATCGTCGGGCGTCAGCGCGGTTATCACGGCGTCGGTTTCGGCGGCCTGGCGGCTGCGGGCATAGGCCCGCACAAGAAGCAGTTCGGCATGCTCTTGCCCGGCACGGTGCATTTGCCGCACACGCATGATCCGGCGAAGAACGCCTTCAGCCGCGGTCAGCCGCCGCACGGGGCAGGGCTGGCCGATGCGCTTGAGCAGATGATCGCGACCTACGATGGATCGACGATTGCCGCCGTCATCGTTGAGCCGGTCGCGGGATCGACCGGTGTTCTCGTTCCGCCGGTCGGCTATCTCGAGCGGCTGCGCGAACTCTGCACGCGCCACGGCATCCTGTTGATCTTCGACGAGGTCGTCACCGGTTTCGGTCGGCTCGGCCATGCTTTCGCGGCCGACCGCTTTTCGGTAAAGCCCGATCTACTGATGGTGGCAAAGGGCATGACCAATGGCGCGGTTCCGATGGGCGGCGTCATTGCCAGCGATCGCATCTACGATGCGATTACCTCAAAGGCGGCACCAGGTACGGTCGAACTCTCCCACGGTTATACCTATTCCGGCCATCCGCTGGCGGCCGCCGCCGGATTGGCGGCGTTGGACGTTTATGTTTCCGAGGGGATTTTCGAGCGGGCAGCGGGGCTCGAGCCGCACTGGGAGCAATGTGCGCACAGCCTGAAGGGGCTGCCCGGTGTCGTCGACATCCGCAATCTCGGTCTGCTTGCGGGCATCGAGCTTGGGGAAAACGCCGCCGTCGGCAAGACACTCGCCAAGAAGGTCTATGAATTCTGCTTCGAACGCGGCGTGCTCATTCGTCCGGTCGCAAACACGATCGTCTTGTCGCCGCCTCTGACGATCGGCAAGGACGAGGTCGAAACGATATATGCGACCATCGCCGCAGCCCTTCGGGCAAACTGATATCGCAAAGCTGACACACCAACGGGCTCGAGGAGTGTCCTGCGGCTCGATCGCCGCGTGCTACCTTCGATGGCCTTCTGCGCCCGGCCTCCCGCCGATGCCGCACGACCAGACGGTGGGCCGGTACGCGTCGTGATCGATGCAAACGCCGACGGGAAATCCGGATAGGTGCGACCCGTGATCGGCCAAGCGCTTGTGTTTGTCATGGTTCGGGAGAACCGCAGGGCCTGCGGTTCGTGTGCGCCCCATGGGGCCAGTTCAGCGATCCTGGTGGCGGTGCCGCCGTCGCCAGGCAAGGACATCTTCGGGTGTCGCCTTGCCTGCGCGCGGGCCATGGATGGTGACGGCGCGCGAAGCGGCCGCGACTGCGAAGTCGAGCGCTTCCTCGAAGCTCTGGTCCTGCGACAGGCACCAGGTAAGCGTTCCACCAAAGGTGTCGCCGGCACCAGTCACGTCGACGACTTTCAAGGTAAAGCCGGGCACGCGCAAGACCGTTTCATGGTTGCGAGCCTCCGCGCCGTCGGCGGCCAGCGTCCGCACCACTCGGTCGATTTGGTGCTCTCGCATCCAGTCGCCGATGAGGTTGATGTCGTCGTGGCCGAAAGCGGTGTGGAAACCGATCTGGTTGAAGATGACGACAGCCGCGCCGGTCAGATAGGGCATGTCCTCGGGCGTGCAGCCGCCGACGTCGAGATCGAAGACCGCCCGGCGCCCGTTGGAATGCAGGTCCCTGAGGAGATCGGCTTGCTTCAGAACGCCGTTTTGCGTCTTGGCGTGCAGACGGCGGACGCGATAGAGCGTGGTGTAGAGGTAACCCGGCTGGCGCAATGCCTTCAGGCTGGCGCCTGAAAGCCACATCGGCTGCTCGCCCATCTCGACGGTGAGCACGATGTGCTCGCCCTCGACGAGGAAGATGAAGTTGCGCGATTCCGGAATGGCGGGATCGATCAGCATGTGATCGACGCCGACGCCATTTTGCCTGAGATCGGCGATCAGGCGCTCGGACAATGGGCTGTCGTTGAGTAGCGATATGAACTGCGTATCGCCGCCAAGACCGGCGTGCACGACGGCGGCGTTGGCGATGGAGCCGCCGGCTTCTGCCGGAAGCTCCTTGACCATGCCCTTGTCGGCGCGGCCGGGCCAGCGGTCGGCGGTGTAGTATTCGTCGAGGGCGACATCGCCAATGAAGAATGCGGTCATAAGGTTAGTCCCGTGCCCGCTGCCGCCGACACCTTTATCGGACCGCCCGAGACTGCTACCCATGGGCTTTCGCCGAGGCCGCAGACGGCCATCCAGTAATAGGGTGCGGGGCCGGAAACGCCGCGGCAGGCATCGTGCCAGACATTGCGATCCATGACGACAGCCTGCCCGGGCGCGATGACGAAGGCTTCGATCTCGTCGCGATCAGGTGCTTCGCCATCCGACGCCGGCGCAACCGCAAGGACAACCGGTTCAGCGAGACAGAAGATCGCCTCTTCGGTCAGCGGGTGCCGCTCCATCTTGCGGCAGTCCCAGGGCGCTTGTCCGCCACGGGTGATGCCGAGATGACCGCGGCCGTCGATCAACGGCGTTTTCGTAAAGCCGTCGTTCCAGCCGTCGCCGGCAGTCCAGACGACCTTGCCGTCCGTGCCACCGGTCAGGTCGTACACCCGGCCGTAGCGGGAAAAATTGTCCGGGGTCACCGGCCGGGCGTGGACGGCGTTCATGCCGCGCTCCTGATCGCGCGCACGACACGCATCAAGCCTGCGACATGGGCGGCTTCGACCCGGCCGGTGTCCTTGTGATCGTGCTTGAACCAGCTGCCGACGACGGCGCCGTCGGCCTGAGCCAATTGCTCGGTGGCGTTGGCTTCGGTGAGGCCGGCGCCGATCAGGAGCGGCGTCTCGCCACCGGTCGCAGCGCGGAATCGCGCCACCTTGCCCATGTCGGTCGGCTGGCCGGTCGCGTCCGACGTGACGACCAGCCCGTCGCAGCGCGACGCACCGATGCGCACGTCTTCCTCCTCCAGCCGGCCTGATAGGACCGGCTGGTACTTGAACCGGACACCACCGAGGAGCAGGGCCGTCACACCGTCGCGGCGGCTCTGAAGTTCGGTCGCAAAGGGGACGTCTGCTTCGGGCGGCAGGTGGCCAGCGACGGAATCCACCTGGATGAACGAGACCGGATAGGTCCGCGCGAGCGCGAAGGCGCGGGAGTCATCGCGCAAGACGTTGACACCGATGCGCGTTCCGAGGTCGAGGTGGAAGATCCGCTCTAGCACCCGTTCGACATCCTCGGCATCGCCGAAATAGTTCTCGACCACCAGCCCATCGACGCCTTCGCCGGCCATGATGCGGGCTTCCTCTTCGGCCTGGGCAAGCTTGGCCTGAGCGCCGTCACCGGCAAGGTGCAGCATGCCGAGGATCGGTTTTTGGATGGTAAAGGTGTCGCCGAAGCGGCTCATGTCATGTCTCCTGCACGCCGTGCGGCGCGGTCTCGCGGCCCCAGCGCGTTGCAAATTTCATCTGGACTGCCGGCGAGTAGACGATCGACGTGCGCTCGACCAACCGGTCGTCCGCGTCGAGCACATCCCCGCTGGCGCAAAGGTAGCCCGGCACGTCCTGCGCCGGGGCAAAGACCTCCCGCAGGCGATCGGAAGCCGGCACGACGGTCAACAGCAGTTCCGAACGCAGGGGGTGACGGTCATAGTCGCGGCGCAACACCTCGTAGAGGGATTGCGACGCGAAGTCGTATCGATCAAGCCCGGGATAAAGGGCGAGATCGAGCTCGGACGTGTCGACGTTCAGCCATGTCACGCTGTCGCCGTTGGCAAGCCCGCGGGCGCGCACCAGCACGAGTTGGCCGTTGTCTGCCCGGTGCTCCAGCACCCGCGTCACTGGGCGCTGGCCCTGTTTTCGCGCAAGCTCCGTGAAGCTGCCGAAGTTCCAAATGTTGTGGCTGATCGGCCGGTGCGAGACGATTGTGCCGCGGCCGCGAACCTGCTGGACGAGGCCCTCCGAAACCAGAAGCGCCATCGCATTGCGCACGGTCGTGCGGGCAATGCCGAACTGGTCGCGCAACTGGTTCTCCGAGGGAATGGCTTCACCCTCGGAAAAGTCACCGCTCAAGATCGCGGCGCGCAGCGCCCGATAGAGCTGCCGGTAAAGCTGCTCGCTCGAATAGAGATCGAGGCGCAGCCGCAACAGTCGATCGTCAGGGCGTTCGCCCGTTGCGGTTGAGGCGTCTGGCATGGGGGGGTGGGTCAAGGCAGGCTCCGGCGCGGTTCTGTTACTTCGTGGCTCCGTTTATCTTGAACTCCTCGACACCCGCCTGTTTCAAGCCGTAGCGGTCGAGGATCTGTGCATAAGTGCCGTCGGCTTTCATGGCGTCGAGCGCGCCCTTGATCGCATCGCGCAGTTGCGTGTTGGCCTTCGCAAGGGCAATGCCGTAGTGGTTGATCTCGCCAACCTCACCGATCTGGTAGAATTTGTCCGGCTCCTGCTTCATCAGGTCGAGCAGTCCTTCAAGGCCGATGACGGAAGCCTGGGCACGCCCCTGGCGGATCTGCATGATGTGCTCGGCCTGGGTCGGGATCTGGATGACGGTGATCAGCTTGTCGGCCGGGCAGATGGACCTGCCAAGGTTTTCCGCCCAGGTGACCCAGCTGGTTCCGGTCGCGACCGCAACCGTCTTGCCGCAGAGGTCGGCCTCGGCCTTGATCTCACCCTGGTGGTCGGCGGTCGAATAGAAGACGTTGCCGGTCTTGAAGTAGTCGATGAAGTCCAGTTGCGTCTGGCGTTCCACCTTGTCGGAAAAGGCGGTCATGATCAGGTCGGAGCGGCCGGTGACCACCTGCGGGATCAATTGAGGGAACTCCACGTTCTGGAATTCCGCCGTCAGGCCGAGGCGCTCGGCGATCGCCTTGGCAAGATCGATGTCGAAGCCTTTCAGTTCGGTCGAACCGGCGTCGCTGTATTCCATCGGCGGATAGGCAAGGCTGATCGTGACGTTCAGCTTGCCGGTGTCGCGCACGGCATCCGGCAGGGCGGCCAGCTTCTCGTCGGCGGCATGGGCAGCAGCCCCTGCGGCAAGGCTGATGAAGGTGGTGGAGGCAAGCGCCAGAGCCATCGGCAGCAATCGTTTCATTTCCTGTTCTCCCTTTTTTGAACTCTTGTCGTCAGGCAAGCACGCGGCTCAGAAAACTGCGCACCCGCGGATCGCCGGGGTTGCTAAGGACCTGTTGAGGCGCGCCGTTCTCGCGGATTTCGCCGTCGATCATCACCACGACACGGTCGGCGACTTCTCTTGCGAAACCGATCTCGTGGGTGACGACGATCATCGTCGTGCCACCGCGCGCCAGATTGCGCATCACTTCCAGCACCTCGCCGACGAGCTCCGGGTCGAGCGCGCTGGTCGGCTCGTCGAAGAGCATGACGCGCGGTTCCATGGCGAGCGCCCGGGCGATTGCCACGCGCTGTTTCTGGCCGCCGGAAAGCTGCGAGGGGTAGCTCGATGCCTTGGCCGCCATGCCAACCTGCTCGAGCAGGGCCATGGCGCGGGCTTCGGCCTCTGCGCGGCTGAGACCGCGCACCACCATCGGTCCCTCGGTGACGTTGCCGAGCACGGTGCGGTGCGCAAACAGATTAAAGTGCTGGAACACCATGCCGAGCTGGCTCTGCTGGGCGCGCAGTCGCTTGACCGGCAATTCCTGCAGCGCGCCGCGGTTGAGCTCGTAGCCCATGATCGCGCCGTCCACCCAAACGTAGCCGCCATTCGGCGTTTCCAGGTGATTGATGCAGCGCAGGAACGTGCTCTTGCCGCTTCCCGAGGGCCCGAGGATGCAGAGAACCTCGCCATAGGTGACGTCCAGGTCGAGACCCTTCAGCACCTCGTGACTGCCAAAACTCTTGCGGATACCGACCGCTTTAACTGCAAGTGTCATGCTTCACCCGTGACGGCCGGACGACGCGCCCAGGCTTTGAACCAGCGGCGTTCGGTGGTTGTCGTTGCGGCATCGCGGCCGAAGTGGCGTTCGAGATAATATTGGCCGATGGACAGAACCGTGGTTCCGGCCAGGTACCAGACGGCGCAGACGAACAGCAGTTCGATGACGGCGCCGTTGATAAAGTAGATGCGCTGGGCCGCGTTTAGCATCTCACCCATGGCGATGGTGGCGGCGAGGGAGGAGAACTTCAGCATGCCGATCGCGCTGTTGCCGAGCACGGGCAGGATCAGACGAAGGGTCTGGGGCAAGATGATGCGCCGCATCGTCTGCCCGGGCGTCATGCCGAGCGTGTGGGCCGCTTCCTTCTGACCCTTGTCGACCGAACCGATACCACCGCGCACGACTTCCGTGAGGTACGACCCTTCGTTGACGCCGAGACCGAGAACCGCAGCGACGAAGGGTGTCACCACATCGACCATGCGGGCGTCAATAAGACCGGGGATGTAGAGCTTCGGAAAGATCAGCGCGATGTTGAACCAGATGAGAAGCTGTAGCAGCACCGGTGTACCACGGAAGATCCAGACATAGAGCCAGGCGGCAAAACGCAGGATCGGGTTTTCCGAGAGCCGCATGATGCCGAAGGCAAAGCCGAGCAGCACGCCGAGCACCAGCGCGCAGGCCGAAATGAGCAGCGTCCAGCCGAAACCGGTGATGATGACACCGGCCGTCAGAAACTCGCCGACCACTGTCCACTGGATCTGCCCGACGGCGAAGGCGCGTCCGATCACGGCCAGAAGCAGGATGACGAGACCGCCGCTGATCCAGCGTCCGGGGTGTTTCAGCCGGCGGATGGCGACATCGGGAGCAGGAAGATCCGACAACAACAGTGCGGGACTTGGTTTTGACTGAGACTGGTGCATGGCATCCAATTGTAGGGTTAGGCCTACAACTTGATACTGGCGCGGCCTGAACGAGTCAAGCCGCGCCTCGGGTATATTTGGGGGTGTGCATTGGGGAATTGCGGAGGCGGTTCGGTTTTGCCGACGGGCACTTCAAGAAACGCGGGCTACCGGTAGCGGCTTGCAGCGACAGTAAAAAAGTCAAATGAGCAACTGATTTGTCAGCTGCCCGCCATCGACATTGCCCCATTGGTCGGTCTCGCGGAATAACGTTCGGGGCTTGGTTTCCGATCAGCCGGGCTTGAAGCCGATCACCATCGAGTCCGGCCCCAGCAACGGCTCGACGCGCGTGGACACAAAACCGGCGTCGCGCATCCAGGCTTGGCAGTCGGCGCCGGTATAATCGAAACCGCCGCGGGTCTCGATCAGCATGTTCAGGCTCATCAACAGGCCGAAGGCGTTCAAACGGCGCTCGTCGTCAATGACGGCGTCGTAGACGATCACGGCTCCGCCTTTCGGCAGCGCGGCGAACGCTTTTGCCAAAAGCTTCCTTTTTTCGGCAAGATCCCAGTCGTGCAGGATGTGCCCCATCACGATCACGTCCGCATTGGGCATTGGGCCGTCGAAGAAGTTGCCGCTTTGGAAGGTGATGCGGTCGGTAAGGCCCTGCCGGGCGACGAAGTCGTCGAATATCGGCTGCACGGCGGGCAGATCGAAGCCGATGGCCTTAAGATGCGGATGGGCGCGCGCGATCACCACCGGCACCATGCCCTGCGCCGCGCCCACATCGGCGAAGGTCGTGTATTTCGACCAGTCGAACCTGGCGGCGATCGCCTGCGCCGCGCCGGCGCTGATCCCACTCATCGCCTCGAGGAACCCGCGCAGCCGTGCCGGTTCCGCATAGATCGCGGCGAAGAAATCTTCGCTGTGCTTGGCTTCGTTCTGTGGTTCTCCGGTGTGCAGGGCTTCGGTCAGCGAACCCCAGAAACCGTAGAGCCGGGCATTGGCCATTTCGAGGATGCCGCCGATATAGGATGGCTTGGCCTTATCGAGGAAGAGGTCCGTGTCAGGGGCATTGCGATAGCTGCCGTCCTCGCGTTCGAGCAGCTTCAGCGCCACCAGGGTGTCGAGAAAGTCGCGGGCTGCGCGGGGATGCAGCTTCAGCCGGTCCTGCAGGTCGGTGAGGTGGGCCGGGCCAGTCGCAAGCTCGGTGAAGACGCCGAGTTCAACCGCACTGAGCAGGGCCTTGGACGCCCAGAACCCCATGCCAATCTGCATGATGTTGTCCAGCGTCGTTGTGCCCATCGCTCGTCTCCTCGTGGATCGTGTCGTCGAACGGCATCTGGGATTGGTGCGGAAACCTGTTCGGCAGCGCTGGCCGTGGACGTCCCGTCTCATCGACGCAAAAAAATAGAGCGTTTTGCGATGGCGTGCAATTAATCAAGAATCACTAGCGAGGAGCGCAACTAATATCGCGTTGCGGGATTTCACGTGTCAGGCCGAATTCTCGCGACGTGTGATAATCATCTTGGGTTTTGCTGGTGCGAAGTCAACTTCAGCAGCTACCTTGATTGTCGCACGAGCTACGAGGTTGTGAGCCTCCCGCTTTACTTGCCAGAGCCTGGTATTGATGTTTCGGCGACAGTCACGGAATCGAGAGCCTCCTCGATATCGTGCCTGAACAGCGCCCGCGAATGACGGACGCGGGCGACAGTCGCACGGCTGAACTTCGGGGTGGCGTATTCGCATTAGCTGCTATCAGGTGGGGCAAAGAAACAGTTTACGTCGTCTTCCGTCGGATGAAGGCAAATATGATACTGCCCATCGCCTGACGGAATCTCATCGCCATAGGGGATAAAGAACACGTGCGGTCGTCTAGCCATGTGATGGTCGCCAGCATGCAAAAAGACAGAAAACCCACGAGCCCCTCGCAATACGTCGGGCGCGGGGATGGCAGCACAATCGCCGCCCGCCTCATGAGCCTTGCAGCACGCCAGAGGATAGGTCCAGCCGGTCTTTGCCTGGTGAGCGTCCGTTCGAACGACTCCGACTGAGGTTGTCGCAAGAATAATCAGATAGATGGATGACGCGGCTCTCATTGTGCACCTCCGTGGAGGCAGCCCTTCGAAAACGCCGAGAGGTTGCTTGCAGATTGGCAAGAACGAACTGTCTGTTGGCAGCATACTCCTGGGTGCTTGGCGTGAAACCTGAAATATGATCCTCGGACCAATGGCCAGGGAAGCACCAAGGGACAAGGTGGGTACTGTTATCGCTGGACGAGAACGTGTCTTCAAGTCGCTTGAACCGAGCTTAAGGCTGCTCGCTCCAAATCTTACTCGCGTCGGAAACGACATCAGCCGCGCAAAATGCGGCTCTTGCCTATTTTGCCCGGCCTGGATTGGCTTCATCCACGGGCGGCGATGTGTGCCGCGGAAGGAATGGACGTCGCGGAATTTGGCGAAACAATAGCTAGCCTGTCAACGATGTTTGCGGATGACCCGCGCCACATGGGTCGAGCCCTTGTGCGATGAAAGCGCGCGGAGCGGCTAGTCGGATAAGGTTCCTGGCCGCTGGCCGGCGTTATGCTGAACCTCTTGGCCAGCGGCTCTTTTGACCGGTCAAGCCGGGCGAAGGGGCGCTGGCCGCGTGCTGCGGCCGGCGCGTGGTGCGCTCAAGCAGGTGTCGGCAAAGCCGATCTTGCCGCAGTTTCGCGCGCGTCTGCTTCTCGAAATGATATCAGTCGGTGGGAGGCCTCGTCCCAAAGGACAAGCCTCACCAAGCCCAGGCTTTGCCTGATGGTGATGCGGCCCATATCTCCCAGTTCAGGATGATCACGGATGACCTCAGGAAGCCTGTAGAAGGGAACGCGGCTCGACAGGTGATGGAGATGGTGCATGCCGATATTGCCGGTGATCCAGCGCAAGGGCTGCGGCAGATCGTAGTGCGAGGCACCATGCATGGCCGCGTATTGGAACGTCCACTCGGGTGGCCTTGACCAGTGCGTGTCTTCGAACTGGTGCTGGACATAAAACAACCAGACACCTGCAGCCCCAGCAAGAAGGACGATCGGAAGATGGATCAGGAGGAACGGTGCGACACCCACTGCCCAGATAAGGATGCCCGAGAGTGCGGCAATGGCCACATTCGTTGCCATGGTGGAAACCCACGGAAGAGCGCCGGAGCGCATCATTCCGAACGGCAACCTTTGCTTGAACAGAAAAAGCCAGGCAGGACCGATGCCGAACATCACGAGCGGATGCCGGTAGAGGCGGTAACGAAGCCGTCCTCCTGGCGTGAGGGCGTCGTATTCGGCAACGGTAAGCGTGGTGATGTCACCGACGCCTCGTTCGTCGAGGTTGCCTGCCGAAGCGTGGTGTACGGCATGGGCGCGGCGCCAGTAGTCGTAAGGCGTCAGTGTCAGAACGCTGATCATTCGGCCCGTCCAGTCATCCAAGCTGCGCCGCCCGAAAAACGAACCATGTCCGCAGTCATGTTGCAGCATGAACAAGCGCAGGAGAAATCCTGCCGCAACAGGGACGATAAGGACCACGCCGAGCCAGTACCCGACGTGCAGACAGGCCCAAGCTCCTGCCCACAGCAGAACAAATGGCACAAGGGTCGCCGTCAGCTCGAATGCGCTGCGGCCGATATGCGGTTGTCGATAGGTGGACAGGATCTTCAGCCAGGCTTTTTCACGGTCGACGGTTGCTGCCGCGCCGTGGCCGGAAAGCGGGCTGACTCTGGTATTCTTCAAGGCGTCTTCCTAGTTGATTGTGTGACATCGTCGCCTTGAGACATTGCTATGGACGCAACAGGCAAACTGGGATTTTGGACCGCGATCTCGCTCGTCTTCGAAATCATGTTTCGGCCTTCGACGTGATCGCTCATAGCAGCGCATTCGCCGGCGGAATAAGGTCAGACCGGCCGACGCCGCCGTTGCATGTTGGATGAGGCCAAGGCCTTATCTGGAGCATTTGACTGTGCCGGCAATCATGACGAGCCCTTCCGTAGGATACTGAGAGCCTCCGCGCGAAACGTTAGGCCTGATAGCGATTTTGAAAGGAAGGTTCGTTCAGAGCGCGAAGCCAATTGCGCTATAACCAAAGCTCGCGAGCAAATTCGATGGGGCGTTTTATCGATATGTTCACCTTGGCGTCAATCGGTTGTTCGCGTTGTCTGCAGCACGGTGATCATCTGGTAGTCTTTGTTCGGTTTCTTACCTATCGATATCGGCTTGATGAATAGCGCGGCTAAAGGGGAGCTGTAACCGCGCAGTACTTGAGCGAATGCTATCTATGGTTGTGCAGGCGGCGCGCCGATGAGCGACAATGTCGTGCTTTGTTGATCGATAAGCTGCAAAAGCGCGCAATTCTGAAGCCAAGTGCTATGCCTCTGGGTCGCTATCGCCCGCCGCGATCAAATGCCGGTCGTCCGGATGGAACGGTTTGGCAGAAGCGAATGGAACGATTCCTCCATAAAATGCTTTCTCTCCTGCATTCACCTGCCAAGGAGAGAACCATTGAAATCGCTGGCTGAAATTTTCGAGCATACACTGCAGGATATTTACTTCGCTGAGAACGCCATCACGAAGGCGCTTCCAAAAGTTGCTAAGGCAGCCAACAGCGCTGAACTGAAAAAAGCGGCCGAAGATCACCTCTCGGAAACCAAAGACCAAATCAAGAAACTGGAGCAGGTCTTCAAGTCGATCGGCAAGACGGCGTCTGGTGAAAAATGCGACGCCATCGAAGGGCTGATCAAGGAGGCCGACGGTTTGATGAAAGAAGCAGAAGGAACGGCTCTCGACGCCGGACTGCTAGCCGCTTGCCAAGCTGTCGAGCACTACGAGATCGCGCGCTATGGGTCGCTGCGTGAATGGGCCAAGGATCTTGGTCATGATGAGGCGCACAAACTTCTGAGCGAGATTCTTGACCAGGAGAAGGCCACCAACAACAAGCTCACCAACCTCGCCGTGACGTCCATCAACAAAACGTCGACGCGAACCAAGGCGGCCTAATCGCCAAGGGCGGCCGTGCCGTTTAAATGGCGCGGCTGGCCGCGGCGCAACCGCTCCAGCCGTCGCGCCGGCAAGGTTTTCTTCGGCTCAAAGGAGAACAGCGCATGACTTACATCGAGGACGACAACGGCGAGGTCTGGGACCTTGCCGAGAAGATCGGGTTCTGCATGCTCACCACTCAAGCGGGCGCGGATCTTAAGGCTAGGCCAATGTCGGCCTACATTGAGAGGGTTGAGAACGCCTTGTATTTCTTGACGGACGTCAAGAGCCACAAAGATGACGAGGTCGCGCGCCATCCAAATGTCTGCCTGGCTTTCGCCGACACGAAGAAGCAAAAGTATGTGTCGATTTCGGGCGTGGCCGAGGTACGGAATGACCGCGAGAAGATCAGGGATCTCTGGTCGACCCCTGCCAAGGCATGGTGGGACAGCCCCAACGATCCCTCCATTCGCATTCTCAAAGTTACGCCAAGCTCGGCAGAATACTGGGACAGTCCCGGCACTGTGATCAGCTACATCAAGATGGCAGCGGCGGCCGTCACCAGTGCCAAACCGGACATGGGCGAAAACGCCAAAGTCCGGATGTAGGTATTGGCGGGCCGACGGGGACTGCCATCTTTGCCGCCTGACATCACCCTCGTGATGCAGCGGCTTGGCGCGATCGGTCATCTTCTCGACGGGGCAGGAAAACGTCTTTCCGCTGATTGCCTCATATTCCAGACGCGCTGCTGCCCTTGGCGCAACAGCCGTTGTGCAGGTCATTCTCGTCGGCGCTGCAGTTGATCGATTGCGACATTCAAAGGGAAAGCACGTGTGACGGATTGGCTTGTATCTGTTGGTGTAGAACTCGATATTTTCCCGCATCTGGTAGCGTTGATGGTGGCCTACATCCTTGCTCTGCCGATCGGCTGGGATCGCGAACAAAACGAACGAAGCGCTGGCCTTCGCACATTTCCGTTGGTCGCCATCGCCGCATGTGGGTTTATACAGGCTGCAGAGACAGTCACACTTGGCAACGCGGAGGCCACCGCGCGCGTGGTTGAAGGTCTGATCAACGGTGTTGGTTTCATCGGTGGCGGCGCAATCCTTGTTGGCAAGCTCGGCACTCGCGGGACCGCCACGGCGGCGAGCATCTGGGCGACCGGCGCAATCGGCGTCGCCGTGGGGCTCGGATCCTACGATACCGCCATCGTTCTATCGATCGTCACGTTCGCAACGTTGAAGGTTATGACAAATTTCAAGTCACCGAGAAACGAGGCCCTGGCACCGCGGGAAAAGGATTGAGTTAGGGCCATTGGCATGTGGTAGGGGGAGAGCCCTAATCATCGCATGTCTGGATTACCAGCTGACCACCGGCGCGAGGCTGAATTTCCTGCGGCGACGAGCAAGTGTTTAGGACGGTCGAGACAACCGTCCCACGTCCCAACCTCTCTTGCAAGTAATGCTGGGGCGCCCCAGCGCAGCCGGAGCAAGCCAAGCTATTGGCACCGCCTAAGATTGTCTGACGTTACCTGCTGCGGGTGCGCTTTCATGGCTCGAGAGCGTTCTGCCACGGCGTACGTTTGATCAGACGAGACGGCAATCTCGCGCGCACCCGTCCCGCGGCGGTTTCTAAGGCGGAAGTAGTTCAGAAGCGGTGCTCCTGGTCAGACCAGTGGCTTGCCGTGAGGTCCCGAACGTCCATGATAGTGGGCAGCGACCCCTGACGTTTGCATGTTAGCCTCCATGCACGCACCAATGAAGGCATCGCGCGCGACTGCAGAGTGAACCGAACGGTTCAGCGCCCCTCGGCATGTCGTCACGGCTCGTTCATAGCCCTGTCCGTGCCTTATCGGCCATTCATGTTCTAGAAAATCCAGCGCGTCGTAAACTGATGCGAATAGGCGGTTCGTTCCTGACTGTAAGCGAACAGATAATGGAACCGCCCAAAGTACCTCAGGAAGGCGCATGATGTCCCCCATCCGTATCCTAACGGTTTGATAAAATAGAAATAAACTATAGATGACACTATACAGGTAGGGGCTTCGTTCTTCAACGTCCATGCACTAGTCATCTCGGGCGGCAACATAATACGTTCGCCGTACGGGTCGCGAGAACGCCGTCCCGGAGGTATCGGCTACCGGCCCACGGCCCTTTTCGTCCTTCGCAACGACGGTCAGCGGGTCAGATCGCGGCCTCTCAAACTCGATGGACAAAGAGTTATGGCGTCTGGGGCCTCCATGGAGGCATCACTGTCAGTTGGCCCAACCGCTTAAGCCCCCAGATACGCATGAGTTCATTCAGCCCTGAAATGCAGGCGTTGCGGACGGATGGGTCGGCCGAGTTCCTTTTGGTCTGTCCCACCTATCAAGCGTCATCGTGAACTGGTCCTTAGGCGACACGCAAATCTGGTCCGCCAAGGGTGTTTAGCTACTCTCCATACCGGCTGCCGTCGTGGACTTCTGTAGAAGCCCGCTACGGCGCTTTTCTCGTAGCCTGTAGCTGTCGCCACGGATTGTGATGACGTGGCTGTGATGCAGCAACCGATCAAGGATAGCAGTTGCCACGACGGGGTCGCCGAACACTGTTCCCCATTCTCCGACACTGCGGTTGGAGGTGACGAGCATTGCACCCCGCTCGTAGCGCCTCGATACGAGCTGGAAAAATAAGTGGGCTGCATTGGGCTCGAGTGGAAG
>NZ_FNGR01000059.1:0-22843 GCF_900103045.1 Ensifer sp. YR511 | reverse complement strand
AGCGTATCGGCCTGCAGCACCGCGTTGTCGCGGTTATAGACCATGACGCCGATGCCGACCGACTGGCAGATCGTCTTCACATGGGCATAAAGCCCTTCCTGCGGCGCATCGATCAGATAGTGCGGCAGAAGCAGGATGCCGTCGGCACCGACGCGCTCGACCGAACGGGCGATGTCGACCGCCATCTCCGTGCCATAGCCGCAGCCCGATACGATCGCCGTGTCGCCGGAAACGTCCTTGGCCGCCCTGACGATGCCGGGGATCTCGTCCGGCTTCAGCGAAAAGAACTCGCCGGTGCCACCGGCCGCAAACAGAACCGGGGCCTTGTAGCCGGCCAGCCACTCGACATGCGCCCGATAGCTGTCCGGCGCAAACCGACCCTCCGCATCGAAATGCGTCACCGGGAACGAAAGCAGGCCCGATCCAAGCGCGGCCTTGATCTGCTCAGGGTTCATAACGTTGATTTCCTCTATGGTTGATAGCCCCAGATAATCGGGATATCACACCAATGTCAATAGTCATCATACAACACATCATACAAGTTATTTTAGCGCGCCAGCCAACCGCCATCGACATTCAACACCGCACCATGGATATAGTTCGCAGCCGCCGAAGACAGAAACACGGTCGCACCCGCAATGTCTTCGGAGCGCCCCCAGCGGCCCGCCGGAATCCGCTCGAGTATTGCCTTGCTACGTTCAGGATCTGCCCTTAGAGCCTCGGTGTTGTTGGTCTCGATATAGCCGGGCGCAACCGCATTGACGTTGATGCCTTTTGACGCCCATTCGTTGGCGAGAAGCTTCGTGACGCCCACAACGCCATGCTTGGCGGCGGTGTAGGACGGTACGCGAATTCCGCCCTGGAAGGAAAGCAGCGACGCGATGTTGACCACCTTGCCGGACATGCCCTTCGCAAGCAGCTCCTTGGCAAAAGCCTGGGTCGTGAAGAACAGTGCCTTGAGGTTCACATCCATGACTGCATCCCAATCAGCTTCGGAAAAATCAACCGCGTCAGCGCGACGGATGATTCCGGCGTTGTTGACGAGAATGTCGAATTCCGCACCGGCAAATACTCCGGTTGCCGCCATCGGATTGGCGAAATCAAGCGCCAGTGCAGTCGCCCTTCCCCCGGCCTTGTCGATGAGCGCAAGGGTCTCGTCGGGCGCCCTGCGCGCGGCGCAGACAACCTCAGCGCCCGCCTGAGCCAGGCCAACTGCGATCGCTTGGCCAAGACCAGTATTCGCCCCTGTGACGAGAGCCTTATGTCCTTCAAGAGAAAAGAGATTTTTCATCGCAGATCCGCCGGTTGAATGAAATCCATATCCGTGTAATCGACGTTGTCGCCGGCCATCGCCCAGATGAAGGTATAAGAGCCGATGCCCGCGCCCGAGTGGATCGACCATGGCGGCGAGATCGCGCCTTCCTCGTTGGCGATAAACAGATGCCTCGTCTGCTGTGGCTCACCCATCAGATGGAGCACGCGAGATTTTTCGTCCATACCGAAATAGAGATAGGCCTCCATGCGGCGATCATGCACGTGGGAGGGGATCGTGTTCCAAACGGAGCCGTCTTCGAGCGTTGTGTAGCCGAGCACGAGCTGGCAGCTTTCCATCACGAGCGGGTGGATGAACTGATTGATGGTCCGCTTGTTGGAGGTTTCCATCGCGCCAAGCTTGACCTCCTTGCTTTCACCGAGTGTCACAAGCCGCGCCGGCAGGCTGCGGTGCGCCGGGCAGGAGACGATGTAGAAACGTCCGCGTCCGGCAAACGTCACCGCACCAGAACCGGCCCCGAGATAGAGCACATCGCCGCGGTTGAGCGCGTATATCTCATCACCGGCTGTCACCGTACCGGCCTCACCGATGTTCACGACACCCATTTCGCGCCGGTCAAGGAAGGACGGCGTCTTCGTTTCATCGACCCGATCGAGCGTCAGCGCAGCACCGTTAGGAACGGCACCTCCCATAACGAAGCGATCGTAGTGCGTGTAGACCAGCCGGATCTCACCGGGCCGGAACATATCCTGCGCCAGGAAATGCTTACGCAGGCCTTCTGTATCGAGCGCTCGCGCATAGTCCGGATTAACGGCCTGCCTTGTTTCGACGGTCAGCATTCGGTCCTCCTTTGAGGTATTGCGAACAAGAGATAATACATGTAAGTCCGTATTGTATGATAACGTGTTCAAGGTCAAGACCCGAATGAAACGCCTCCTGATCACGGGCGCGGCTGGCGCGCTTGGCCGCGCCTTGCGACCGCGACTGGCGTTGCTTGCCGAAACAATCCGTCTTGGCGACATCGCACCGGCTGATGTCACCGGCCCCAACGAGGAATGGATGCACTGCGATCTCGCCGAACCATGGGCCGTCGACGCGATGGTGGCGGGCTGCGACGGTATCGTGCATCTGGGCGGGATCTCCGTCGAACGCCCGTTCGACGAGGTTGTCACCGGCAACATCGTCGGCCTCTACAATCTCTACGAGGCCGCCCGCGCCCATGGCTTGCCCCGCATCATCTTTGCAAGTTCAAACCACACGATCGGCTACTATCCGCAGACTGATCGACTTGGGCCCGATGCACCGTTTCGCCCCGACGGGCTCTATGGTGTGTCCAAATGCTTCGGTGAATCGCTCGCCCGCCTGTACTTCGACAAGTTCGGACAGGAGACAGCACTGGTGCGCATCGGCTCCTGTACAACTGAGCCGATGGACCATCGGATGCTGTCGACCTGGTTTTCTCATGGCGATTTCGCATCGCTGATCGAAGCCGCTTTCCGCTCCCCAGTGCTTGGTTGCCCGGTCATTTGGGGCGTTTCAGCAAACGACAGCTGCTGGTGGGACAATTCGCATCTGGCTTGGCTCGGCTGGAGGGCGAAAGACAACGCCGAGGCCTGGCGCGAGAAAATCCAAACGAACGCCGCGAAACCAACCCCCGACAAATCAATGGCGCGCTTTCAAGGCGGTGCCTTTACCGACAATCCTATCTTCAAGGAGTGACAATGACCTTCACCCCTCACGGCAAACACCTGGTTGCGGGCTTGTGGATCGCGACCGAGCAGACATTCAGCAGCGAACCGGCCCATGGTGCCGCGTTTGACTTTTCCGTCGGCACGCCGGATCTGGTCGACAGGGCCGCGAAATCGGCCGAGGATGCCTTCTGGTCCTATGGCCATTCAAGCCGGAAAGAGCGCGCGGCCTTTCTAGAAACCATTGCCGATGAGATAGAAAGCCGCGGGGCGGCCATTACCGAGATCGGCAGTGCAGAAACCGGTCTGCCGCCCGCCCGGCTAGAAGGAGAACGTGGACGCACCACCGGCCAGCTCCGACTTTTTGCAGCCCATCTCGGAAAGGGCGACTATCTCGACAGACGCCACGATGAAGCGCTGCCGGACAGAAAGCCCCTGCCGCGCCCCGATATCCGACTGCTTCAGCGACCTGTCGGTCCGGTTGCGGTGTTCGGTGCCTCCAATTTTCCGCTGGCTTTCTCGACAATGGGCGGCGATACCGCGTCGGCTCTTGCCGCCGGGTGCCCGGTCATCGTGAAGGGCCATTCAGCCCATCCTGGGACGAGCGAAGTGGTTGCCGAGGCTGCCCACGCAGCGATCAGGAAGCAAGGGCTTCACCCCGGCGTATTCTCACTCATCCAGGGCGGTCGCCGGGACGTCGGCACTGGCCTCGTTACACATCCCCTCATCAAGGCCGTCGGCTTTACCGGCTCGCTTGCGGGTGGCCGCGCGCTTTTCGACCTATGTGCGAAGCGCCCGGAACCAATCCCCTTCTTCGGCGAACTGGGTTCGGTCAACCCGATGTTCATCCTGCCCGAAGCCGGCAAGGTCCGCTGCGAGGAAATCGCCAAGGGTTGGGCAAGCTCGTTGACGATGGGCGCCGGACAATTCTGCACCAATCCAGGCATTGCCGTGATCGCAGCAGGCGAGGCGCCAGCGTTTGCGGAAAGCGTGCGTGCGGCGCTTTCGCAGATCGGCGCACAAGTGATGTTGACGGATGGAATTGCCAAAGCGTATCGCGATGGGCGCAATCGCATTGCCTCAGGCCGCGGCGTTCGCGACGTCTTCACATCCAGCTGCGATCGGCGCAACGTCACACCCAATCTCTTCCTCGTCTCTGCACGGGACTGGCTCGCCAACCATACGCTTTCAGAAGAAGTCTTCGGCCCGCTCGGCCTCATCGTCACGGCCGAAAGCATTGAAGAACTGGTCGTCGTCGCCCAGAGTTTCGATGGCCAGCTGACTGCAACTCTTCATCTCAACGACGGAGACACCGATCTTGCACGCCAACTTATGCCGATCCTGGAGCGCAAGGCCGGCCGTCTTCTCGTGAACGGATTTCCCACGGGCGTGGAAGTCTGCGACGCCATGGTTCATGGCGGGCCCTATCCGGCCTCTACGAATTTCGGCGCGACCTCGGTCGGAACTATGGCGATCCGCAGGTTTCTGAGGCCCGTATCCTATCAGAATGTACCTGACGGGCTTTTGCCTGCTGATTTGCTATCGGATTGAGGAGCGATTGCCTCGTCCGCCATCTTTGGCGTATCCAGAGATGAAGCGGCAGGTGCCGCCACATCCTGGAACCGGGCAACCACATGACGATAGCGACTGCTTCCGATACGAACGCCCCGCAGCCCAGGACCCTGGTGGCAAAGGTTACCGACGTTCTGCGCTCCCATATCGCCGAGGGCCGCTACCGGCCCGGCGACCGCCTGCCATCAGAGGCGCAACTGACCAAGGAATTTAACGTCAGCCGCACTGTCGTAAGAGAAGCGATTGCAGCACTGCGTTCCGACGGATTGGTCGAGGCACGACATGGCGTCGGCGTTTTCGTGCTGGAGCCTGCCCCGGCCGCAAGAAATTCGTTTCACAACGTCGATCTCGCCCGCGTCTCATCATTGATCGAGATGCTGGAAATCAGAACGGCAGTCGAAGGCGATGCGGCCGGGTTGGCCGCACTTCGCCGCTCCCCGGGACAGGAAGGCAAAATTATCGAAGCGTTCGAAGCATTTCGCATCCGCGCCGAAAGTGGTGAGCCGACCGCCGAAACCGATTTTGCTTTTCATCTCGCTATTGCCGAAGCGACGAACAATCCAAGGTTTGCCGAGTTTCTCCATGTGCTCGGGCCGGCTGTCATCCCGCGCCGTGCGGTCGCCCGCGAGGGAGAGGAAGCCGCCCTTCCCTCCGTCGAGATGCGCCGGCTTCTCGATGAACACGAGGCGATACTCGACGCGGTCCAAAGCGGGGATGAGGAACAGGCTCGCGCAGCCATGCGCGATCACCTGAAGAACAGCCAGACACGATATCGCTCCATGCTGCGAACCTTGCGCTAGCACTGGTTGAGAGAGCCGCACTTGCATTCGAACAGATTACGACTAACATGCCAGACAGGTTTGAGCATGTTGGGACGAAAATGGAAGCCGTAAACACTATGGAGCGTGGCACGTCGCTTGCGGCAAAAATCAGCGCCGCGCTGCGTCGCGATCTGGCGGAAGGCGTGTTTCGCCCCGGCGACCGGCTTCCGAGCGAAAGCGCTCTGACGCGCGAGTATTCCGTCAGCCGTACAGTCGTAAGGGAAGCGATTGCCATCCTTCGCGCCGACGGGCTGGTCGAAGCGCGCAAGGGCGCCGGCATATTTGCCCTTGAGACAAAGCCGGAAAAGGAGCAGCCTTTCAAGGATTTGAAGACCGAGCGGATTTCGTCGGTCATAGAGCTTCTTGAACTTCGGACGGTTTTCGAGGTGGAATCGGCAGGGCTGGCGGCCGCGCGCCGTTCACCCGCCCAGATCGAAACCATCCTTGAGGCCCATCATCGTGTTGGCGAGTGCCTGGCAACTGGCAATCCTACGCGCGATGCAGATTTCGAGCTTCACCTGGCGATTGCGGAAGCCACGCAAAACCGGCGTTTTCCGGAGTTTCTCCAACTGATCCGTACTGGCATCATTCCGCGCGGCGAGTTGCAGGGATCTGCGCCGGGGTCGCGCCCGAAGGACTACAACCTCCATCTTCAGGAAGAGCATGGCCAGATCGTTGAGGCAATCATCGAAGGCAATGCTGAAGCGGCGCGCGAGCGCATGCGCGCCCACTTGCGGGGAAGCCTTGATCGGTACAACGCGCTCTTGCGTTCCCGCACCATGAGCCCCGACGCAATTTAATAGACGCGCAGAGTTGTCATACAGGCAAAAGGACATGTATGGTGATGTTGTCATACATCATCTATGAGGTCCGCATGTCTCTTCCTACTTTCCCCACGATTTCGACCGATACCGGCGTCACCCGCCAGGTGCTTTCAGATTCGCCTGAGCTCATGGTCGTCTCCTTTCGCTTCGAAAACGGTGCAAAAGGCAAGCTCCACCGCCACCCGCACGTGCAATCGACCTATGTGGCGCGCGGCAAATTCCGCTTCTTTCGCAATGGCCAGACCTATGAATTGAAGGCTGGCGACAGCCTCGTAATCCCCGGAAACACGGAACATGGCTGCGAATGCCTGGAGGCAGGAGAGCTCATCGACTGCTTCACGCCCCGTAGAGATGACTTCCTCTCCGTCAGCTCTGCTTGACACTCGACATAACCTGTGACAGGTTCAGTGAAAGTTGTCATACAGGATTGGAGCCTGTAACGCCTCACCGCAGGCGACTGACAAATGGAGGAACCATGTCAATTCGTCGCCTACGCTTCCACGGCGTGGCCGGGCAGGTCGGGACCATTGCGGTCACGTTGCTCGGCCTTCTGCTCCTGACGTTCTTCATCGGCCGCCTTATGCCTGCCGATCCGGTCCGCGCGATCGTCGGGGAGGACGCAACCCGCGAGACCTACGAACAGGTCTATCGTTCGCTCGGGCTTGATCGACCTCTTTGGGAACAATTCGCCTACTATCTTGGAGACGTTTTCACCGGCAACTTCGGAACCTCCATCCGCACGGGCCAGCCGGTCATTCAGGATATCCTGCACGTGATGCCGGCAACGATCGAGCTTGCGACCTTCGCAATCCTCATCGGAGCCGGCCTCGGCGTTCCGCTCGGAGTGCTTGCTGCCGTCAACAAGGACCGCTGGCCCGACCATGTCGTGCGCGTCTTCAGCCTGTTCGGGCACTCCATGCCGATCTTCTGGACCGGCATGATCGCACTTATCGTCTTTTATGCTTATCTCGGCCTCGTCGGCGGCAGCGGACGCATGGACCAGTTCTATATTGGCCTTGTCGAGGAGCGGACCGGATTCCTGCTGATCGATAGCCTGATCGCCGGCGAAATGGATGTGTTTTGGTCGGCCGTCAACCACATCATCCTGCCGGCGTCGCTGCTTGGCTACTCCTCTTCCGCCTATATCACGCGCATGACCCGCAGCTTCATGCTGGATCAGCTCGGTCAGGAATATGTCACGACGGCGCGCGTCAAAGGCCTTTCTCGCAGCCAGACGATCTGGCAGCACGCCTTCATCAACATTCGGGTGCAACTGGTCACCATCATTGCGCTTGCCTATGGCTCGCTGCTCGAAGGCGCCGTGCTGATCGAGACGGTCTTCGCGTGGCCGGGCTTTGGCCAATATCTCACCAATAACCTCATTACCGGCGACATGAACGCCGTCATGACCTGCGTCCTGATCGTCGGGATCATCTTTATCGCCCTCAATCTTCTGTCCGACGTTCTCTATCGCATCTTCGACCCGAGGACACGCTGATGACCACCCAAGCTGAAACTGCGTTCCGCTTGCCGGCTCCGCTTTACGCACTCAAGAACATCGTGCGCTTCCTGTTGAAGAGCCCAACCTCGACCTTCGGTCTTGCGGTCCTGGTGCTGCTCGTCCTTGTCGCAACCTTCGCGCCGCTGATTGCCACCCATGACCCCTATGCCCAGAACCTCGCAAACACGCTGCAGGCGCCTGGAAATGGACATCTGTTCGGCACCGACGAGCTTGGTCGTGACATCTTCAGCCGCCTGGTCTGGGGCTCGCGTATCACGCTTACGATTATCTTCCTCGTCTCGATTGTCGTTGGCCCAATCGGGCTCGTCATCGGCACGACTGCCGGCTATCTCGGCGGGAAGGTCGATACCGTGATGATGCGGATCACGGACATCTTTCTCTCCTTCCCGAGCCTCATTCTTTCGCTCGCCTTCGTTGCAGCGCTGGGTCCAAGCCTGAACAACGCCATTATCGCGATTGCGCTGACCTCTTGGCCACCGATCGCACGCCTCGCGCGCGCAGAGGCAATGACCTTTCGCAAGGCGGACTACATCTCGGCAGCCAGGCTCCAGGGCGCATCGGCCACACGCATCATCGTCAAGTCGATCATGCCCATGTGCCTGCCCTCGGTGCTCATTCGCCTGACACTGAACATGGCGACCGTTATCCTGACGGCTGCCGGTCTCGGTTTTCTGGGGCTCGGCGCCCAACCTCCGCTGCCGGAATGGGGCGCGATGATTGCGACAGGCCGCAAGTACATGCTGGACAGCTGGTGGCTCGTCACCTTCCCGGGTGTCGCCATTCTTTCGGTCAGTCTCGCTTTCAACCTTCTCGGCGACGGGCTGCGCGATGCGCTCGATCCGAAGCAGATGAACCGGAGGTAGACCGATGAGCCAAGACATTCTTCAGGTCGAAAACCTCCGCATCCGCTATGGCGGCGCAGCGACCGATGCCGTGCGCGGCGTGTCCTTCACCCTCGGCCGCGAACGCCTTGGCATTGTTGGCGAGTCCGGTTCCGGCAAATCGACGGTCGGACGGGCCTTGCTGCGACTTCTGCCGGGCGCCACGATTACCGCCGACACGCTGCGCTTTGCCGAGCTTGATCTGACAGCCCTTTCGGAAAAGGAACTGCTCAAGGTTCGCGGCCGGCGCATGTCCATGATCCTTCAGGATCCGAAATTTTCTTTGAACCCTATTCGCCGGGTCGGTGACCAGGTGGCGGAAACCTATCTGCGGCATTTCAATTGCACCAAGGCGGAGGCGCGTGAAAAGGCGCTCGCCATGCTGTCGGCAGTCAAGATCCGCGACCCGGAGCGCGTTTATGAGCAGTATCCGCACGAGATATCCGGCGGCATGGGGCAGCGCGTGATGATTGCCATGATGCTGCTTGCCGATCCCGAGCTCGTCATCGCCGACGAACCGACCTCCGCACTCGACGTCACGGTGCGACTTCAGGTGTTGAACATTCTCGATGTGCTGGTGCGGGATCGCGGCATCGGGCTCATCATGATCAGTCACGATTTGAACCTTGTACGCAATTTCTGCGATCGCGTACTCATCATGTATGCCGGCCGTATCGTTGAAACGCTGGCCGCCCGCGATCTCGACAAGGCCCAACATCCCTACACGCGTGGCCTGCTGGCAGCTCAGCCGCGGATCGGCGGCCCACGCGCACCGCTCCGCGTGCTCGATCGCCGTCCCGAATGGCTGGAGGAGAAAGCCTGATGTCCGTCTCTATCGAAGTTCGCGATGTCTCTATCACCTTCGGTAGCGGTCCCACCGCGGTCAAGGTGTTGCCAACCGTCACCTTCTCCGTGGCGCCGGGCGAATGCTTCGGCCTCGTCGGCGAAAGCGGATCAGGCAAGTCCACGGTCCTGCGTTGCATCTCTATGCTGACCGACATCTGGACCGGCGACGTACTGATCGGCGGCAGGTCGGTGCGTGACATGCCGCTGATTGAGCGTTGCCGCACGCTGCAGATGGTCTTCCAGGATCCCTACGGTTCGCTGCATCCACGCCAATCGGTTCGCACGGTGCTGAACGAGCCTCTCGTCATCCACAAGCTCGGCGACCGGGAGGAGCGCATACGCAAGGCAATCACGGATGTGGGGCTGCCGGTCTCCTTTCTCGATCGCTTCCCCCACCAGCTCTCGGGCGGCCAGCGCCAGCGTGTTGCGATCGCGCGGGCGCTGATCCTCGAACCTTCCCTGCTGCTCCTCGACGAGCCGACGTCGGCGCTCGATGTTTCGGTGCAGGCGGAAATCCTGAACCTGCTTCAGCGTCTGCGTGAGGAGCGCGGCTTCACCTACATCATGGTGACGCACGATCTGGCCGTCGTGGACCATATGTGCGACCGTTTCGCTGTCATGTTGCGCGGAGAAATCACCGAAGTGCTGCCGCGCGAGGCGATCCCCGGCAACCAGGCAACCCACGCCTACGCGCGTGAGCTGATCGGCGCCTCGCTGGAGTACGAAGGCTCGCACTGAGCAAGCCGCATCTCCTCCCAAAAGAAGACTCCTCCTCCCCAACTCGCCCGGTCCTGTGCCGGGCTTTTCCTTTCCTGATGGCCCCGGTTGAGGACTATCGGTGTCTGAGCTTGCCAATGATCCCGGGAGCACGCCTGCGACCCTTTCGGCGCGTGCAGCTCGGGCTCATGAACCTGGCCGCGGCACGCTTGCCAATCGCTGCCCCTCCCCAGACGTACCGGTGATGAAGGTCTTCGCGAGGCGAGCGCGATGAGTGGGTAACCACGCAAACCGGCAAAGATGAGGAATACTTCGCCTTCAAGCGAGAGAACCGAGCGATGGCAGCCACGGGGACGTTGCCGATGTCGTTCGGCAACGCGTTGGCGCCCGGCCCACGGCACTTTTCAATGCAAAAAGAAGGCGCATGGTCAAATGCGCCTTCTTTCCTTCATTTCATTAAATTCCTGGAGCCGGTCACCGCTCCTTGGTGACACCTTCGAAGCGCGAGAGCCAGGGGCTGACGATCATCCCTTTCACATCGCTGCGGTACGCGGCCGTGTCGACCACTTCCGAGAAGGGTTGGATCGACATGACGACCTCGTCCATGTACTGCTGCACGCCCTCGTAGAGCTTGGCCTGCTTGGCCTGGTCGCGCTCAACCAGGGCCTCTTCGATCATCTTGTTCAGCTTCTCGTCATAGAAGCTGGTGCGCCAGCTCTGATAGTTGGTGAGCTTGGCATCGTCCGAATTGTCGGGATTGTAGGCGATAGAGCGTAAATTGTTGTCGGGGTGCGGCTGCTGGCCACCGCCGCCGCGGCCGAGAAGCAGTTCAAAGTTCCGTTCACGCATCGCGCCGTAGATCTGGTCGCCCGAACCGCTGATGAGCTCCGCCTGGATGCCAGCCTGGGCAAGCGTGTTCTGGATGGCCGTCGCAGCCTTCATGAAAGGATCTTCAGACAGCACACGCAACGTCGTCTTAAAGCCGTCCGGGTAGCCTGCCTCGGCAAGCAGCGCCTTTGCCTTGGCCACATCCAGTTTGTAGCCTTCGTCCGGCAGCGCGCCGAGGACGCCTGTCGACAAGGGCCGCTGATGCAGCTTGCCGTAGTAGGGCATGACAGCCTTGTCGAGACCCTCGTAATCGATCAGGTAGCGCAGTGCTTCACGCACTTTCTTGTTGGCGAAGCGCTCATCCTTCATCGAGACGCTGAGGTAGTAAAAACCCGAGCCTGGTGTCGATGCGATGGCGATCGCCTCATCGGCCTCGAGCGACTTCAGGTCCGGCGCCTGCAAGGAATAGGCAACGTCAATGTCGCCTTTTTCCAGAAGCAGCCGCTGCGACTGCGATTCCGGCAGATGGCGCATCAGCACCCGCTTCATTGCGGCCTTTTCACCCCAGTAGTCGTCGTTGCGCGTGAGGATGATGTACTCGTTCGATTTCCACTGCGTGAGCGTGAATGGGCCGGAACCGGCGGAGTTCAGGGTCAGCCAGGCGGCGCCAAGATCGCCGTCCTTCTCGTTTTCGAGAACCGTCTTGCTGTCGAAGATGGAGCCAGGTCCGTTCTGCGCAAGGATCATCAGCAGCAGGTTCGGGTCGTCGGGTTTCGGAAGATTGATAACGAAGGTGTGGTCGTCTTCGGCGACGAAGGCTTTGTCGGCTTCTTCGAGCGTGAAGCCCCTTGTTTTCAGGAAAGAAGACTGCGCGAGATTACGCGCAAGCAGGCGCTTCAGGCTCCAGGCAACATCCTGAGCCGTGACGGGATTGCCCGACGCAAATTTCGCATCGCTACGCAGGTGAAAACGAATTGAATTGCGATCGGCGGAGACCTCCCAGCGCTCGGCAAGGCGTGGCTGGACACTGCGGTCCTTCGGCGAAAGGATGACCAGCGTATCGTAGATGTTGTTGAGGACCTGTACGGTCTCGCGGCCAGTGATGGCAGCGGGATCGAGCGTCAGGATGTTGCTCATTGTCGTTGCGACGACGAGTTGATCTTCCGGAGTTTCGGCGAACACGCCGTGTGGCGTTGAAGCGATGAGAAGCGCGCCGAACGCGACCGTTGCTAGAAAGCGTTTCATGTTTCCTCCTATTGCGGCCGCCCATGCGGGAGTTCGGCCTTCCGGTTACAAGTTCTGCCCCACCTGTTCCTCCACAGGCACCAGGACAGATCAGCCAAGAATTTCGGCAACGGGTGCTGCGAGCGCCCGGCCAATCGCCGCCGTGGCAGCGGCTTCCAGATGGACCCCATCGACCCGCGAGGCGTGTGCGACAGAGCCGGCATCAAAGAAGGCGTGTCCAAGTTCATCTGCGAGCTTGCGGTAGAGCGGAGAAAGCCGCTCTGATTCAGCAATGCTGCGTCCCGCCGCTGGCACCCCGCCCGGACCGGCGCAACAGGGTGGAGGGGCGACGATCAGCATTTTTGGCCTCGCACCACTTGGCTTGTAGGGAAAAGTGTCGATGATTTGCGCCAACCGGCGCACGCCGGAGACCGCTCCCTCCGCCCGCCCGCCATGCACGGGCTTGATGTCATTTGTACCGAGCATCACGATGATGAGGTCGAGCGGCATGTGGCTTGCGAGCGCCACTTGCAGCGCCTTGGCCCCATTGCGGCACGCCGGTCCACCATGGTCGTCATAGCAGGTTGTGCGGCCACCAAGTCCTTCGGGAATGACCTTTGCCGCACCGTTGAGTTCACGCGAGAGCACCTCGGGCCAGCGGCCTTCAGGCGGATGGCGTAGCCCGGTCTGCGGATCCGCTCCCCACGTCAGGCTGTCTCCAAAAGCGAGAATGGTTTTCATGAAAGATACCCCGCTTCTCACCGCACGCGGTTGTTCTCGATGAACTCGAAGTTGATATCCTCGCCGAGCCCCGGCCGAGCTGGGACATGGACATAGCCCTCGCGATCCATTGGATCGGACAATGACTTTAGGTAGTCGTGCCCGTCGTCGTATTCGAGGAACGGGTGAAGCAGCCCGCGTTCGTACCAGCGGCAATTCTTCGTCGCCGCGACGACATGCAAGTTCATCGCCGTATTGCCGTGTACCTCGCACTCCATCCCGAAGGCCTCGGCAAGATGCATCGTTTTTAATGCCGGCGTGATGCCGCCCACGTCATTCACCCCGGTCCGCAAGATGTCGCAGGCGCCCGCCTTGATCCATTCGGCACGGTGCCAATGCTTGCCGCCAGCGCTTTCCGGACCAACGACGGGGATATCGAGATTGTCGGCCAGCCACTTGTAGGAAGACAGCGACTGCTCATCCATCGGCTCTTCGATCCAATCGAAGCCGAGCTTTTCCAGTCCCCGCCCCAACTCGAGCGCATCCGTGCGCGAGTACCAATGAAAGGCGTCGATCATCAGGCGGATATTCGGTCCGACGGCTTCGCGCACGGCCGCACAGGCCTTGATGTCCATTTTCACATCCGGCGCCCAGCTGACAGGCGGCATCCAGGTGTGCAACTTGATGCCCTTATAGCCGCGCTTGACGAGAGCTTCGGCAAAGCGACCATAGTCTTCAGGTGTTGCGAGCCCCCCTTCCAGTTCGTCGCCGCACATGATGGAACCGTAGGCCAACACCTTATCGCGATAGCCGCCCACCAACTTGTATACAGGTTGCTTCAAACTCCGCCCGGCGAGGTCCCAAAGGGCGCAGTCGACCACCGCGAGCGTGCGATCCGTCAACTGCGCGGCCGATCCGCGTTGCCAGTGGGCAAGGTCCTGCCAAAGCCGCTCGCGATCTCGGTGGTCCTGGCCAATCAGGACTTTCTTGACGAATTTGTCGATGACATGCGACCGCACGATTTCCGGCGCCGTGAAGGAATGCCCCTCATGGCCGTCCTCCGTGCGAACAGTCAGCATAGCTTGCTCTACCTGGTGCGGCGGGCCTGGATGCGCGTGACCGGCGCTGTCCGAATGGCGGCGCGTGGTCGTGCGGAAAACCCGCACTTCGACGTCAGTGATGATCATTGGTCCTCCGGCATGTGAAAGGCGCGGCTTGGCCACACCAACTTGTCTAGCGCTAGATTAGACAGATATCAGTCAACCTGTCAAACCTGTATGACATGTTTTTAGAATATACCTGATAAGAACCCGGACGCCTTGTGATTTCGCATAGATCGGGACGCAAGCCATGATGCGAGCGGAGCGACAACTTCGTGCTCCAGCAGGGCGAGCGACCGGCCAACGTGTGAGATCAACATTGCGTGCCGAACGAGGGGAACATGCGCAAAAGCAACGGAAACGACCGTCCACTCGCGGGCTGGGTAGGTTTCCAGTCAGCCCCCGAGGATCCAGACGTGAAATTGCCCTCGATTGGAAATCGCGCTGGCTTGTAGCAACGCTCGACAAACCCGTCCTGATCCGGGTTTCTTCACGGTTACGCACCGCTGAGCAGGGCTTCTGGTAGAAATCGAAGGCTGTGTCATCGGCAGCGCCACAGTGGGGGACCCCATTCCTTCACGACACGCTTTGGAAGCTCAAATGCGGCGGCGAGACTGCCCTATCCTTTTTGACTGCGGCCGCTACCAACGAAGGGCTATCGAAACCACTCCCCGTCCGCACGATGTAGGTCTGATCCTTCGCATACCTTCGCGATCACCTCAGCGGACAGCCTTGCAAAGATGACCTTGAACGAAGCAGATCCTCGCCGAAAATACGCTGTCCGCTATCCGGACGGACTGACATCACAAGAAGCAATCGCCCTGCTCGAGCAGGCATGCGCCGACGTCGCCCCGAACCTAACACTGAGCGAAATGAGTGACGGAGCCACGGTCGAGGGCGAGCCTTGGCACGTTCTGTCGGTCTGCTTGGCGCTGCCGCTGTTCGAGTTGACTGAGATACTCTAGCCGCCCTCGCCAGCTATGCGCCTGTGCCCAGCCCCCCCAACGGCCGTGAAGTCCGCGTCAAAGGACCAGACGTCTACCGGGGAGCGTTTCCCGATCTGTGCTACTCGCCGGTGCTGGAAAGCAATTCGTCGAGCTGATCCAACTGCTCGGGCAATGCGGCCGCCCCGCTCTGCAGTGCTTCCTCAAGCGCTTCCTTGGACGGATAGACTTCGTGGAAAGTCAGCGACGTTCTGCCGCCCTCGTCCTTAAAGGTCACGGTCGTGATTGCGCCCTCTTCGCCCTCATCGTTGGTCCAGACTATGCGCTCGTTCGGCACCACCTCAAGATACTTGCCATAAAAGGCCATGGTGTCCGAACCGGCGGCGCCGAATTCCAGCCGATACCTGCCGCCCGTACGCACGTCCATCTGGCACGATACGAGCGAAACGCCAGGTGCCGATTTTGGCACCCACCAGCGCTGGAACAGCTCGGGCTGGCTCCACGCCCTGTAAACCATGCTCGGCGGCGCATTGAAGGTCCGCGTTACGACGAGTTCGCGGTCCCCTTTGCGCTCGACTGACGTGCGGTTCTGCGCGCCAGCGGCTTTGTTGACTTGCTCATTCATCGCTTACCTCCCGTTTCAGTTCGCTGATGATCTCGTCCAGTGCTGCGAAGCGGGCCTCGAAAAGTTTGCGATGCGCCTCGATCCACTCGGCCTCCGCCTCAAGGCCACGTTTCCCAAGCTTGCAGGTTCTCACCCGTCCGACCTTCTGCGTGACGACGAGCCCCGCCCGTTCGAGAACCTGGATGTGCTTCTTCATGCCGGTCAGTGTCATCTGGAACTTGTCCGCCAGACTGGTGATCGACGCGTCCCCTTGCCCAAGTAGATCGATGATCCCGCGACGGGTCGCATCGGACAGCGCCGCGAACGAGAGATCGAGAGGGGCATTATAATACTGAACCATGTAGTTCAGTATTTAACTTGCTTCCGAAGGAAACGCAAGCGGCGCGGCGGGGGACGCTTTCACTTCTTTTTAACCACGAATCGTGAAACTGCGCCGATCCGGAGGCATGATGCCGACGTTCGTCTAGGGTAAAAGTGCATGCGTAACCCGCAAGATCAGAAGCTCACTTCCGGCGCGACCAATTCGGAACCCGGCTACCTCGTCACCCGCCGTGCCCTGCTTTCGAACCTCGGCGTCATGACCCTGCTTGGTGCCTCCGGCTGCTCGCAGTCCCTCGAACTCCCATCGCTCGAGCCGTCCAGTCGGATGTCGACTGCGGGCGTTGACTATATGTCGACCGGGGCAATCCCACCGATCAGTGTCGACAGCAACATCACCGACAACAGCACGATGTATGCCTCGCTGACCGACAATGGCTTCGTCATCCCGGCAATCCCATTCCAGAAAGTCAAACCGGAATTCCGTCGTCAGATCGTTCGCGACCCTACCGGCGAGGCGCCGGGCACGATCGTGGTGAGGCTTAGCGAGCGGCATCTATATTGGGTGCAGGAAGGTGGCGAAGCGGTCCGCTACGGTGTCGGCATCGGCAAGGCCGGCTTCGAGTGGAGCGGGCGGGCAGAGATCCAGTATACGAAGGTGTGGCCGACCTGGACGCCGCCCAAAGAGATGATTGCGCGCAAGCCGGAGCTGGTGAAATGGACGGGCGGCCAGCCGGGTGGCCTCGACAACCCGCTCGGAGCTCGGGCACACTATATCTTCAAAGACGGCCAAGACACCGGCTATCGCGTGCATGGCTCACCGGAGTGGTGGACCATCGGCACACAGGCATCTTCCGGTTGCGTACGCATGATCAACCAGGACGTTGTCGATCTCTACAACCGGGTCAAGGCGTCGCCGACCAAAGTCCCGATTGTCGTCGCATAAGAGGGCGCTTCGTGCCCATTTCTAACGGTCACGCGGGATGCCAAACACCCGGGCCGATGCGGATGCGGATAAAGCCGCCGCCACCGCGGCCGAAATCGAGCGGCAAGGTGAAAGCCAGCAATTGACGGCCCGAGCAGCCGTGGAGACGGGGCAAGAAGTAGAGCCCCTCCTAGCAGGCGGCATGATCCCCCAAATTCTGGGCCGCCACTTCAAGAAACGCGGCTGAAGCAGCGACCACCACGGTGTCGGAGAGTATCGAAGCGACCCGACGCATTCTCGCAACCGGGCGCCTCGCTGGTCAGTAGTACGGCGACACACATTCCTGGCGCGGCCCATAATAGGGTTGGAAGGAGTTGTCGTAGGCACGGTATGAACGATAGCGGTCATAGCACCATTCGACATGCGACGACGGCGCGTTGGAATAGACCCGCCGAGGCGGTGAGGCGATCGCGCCACCGATGATCACTCCTGTCCCGAATGCGGCCAGGGGATACCACCATCCATCACTGTGACGACGGTACCCGTCGCGGCGGTACCGGTAACCCTCATAGCCATTGTAGTAGCCGTAGCGTGGAGCCGCATTGTAACGGTTGCCGCCGTAACGGTAGACGTCGTAGCCGCGCTTGTGCGGCGGTCCGCCGTAATGACCTGGCTTATGATGGATCAAATCGACCGGCTGGGAAGTCGTCTGCCCAGCGGAAACAGAGAACATCGGCGCCGCCTGCGCCGACACCGCCGATAGCGCCGTACCGGCGGCCAAGAGTACTGCACCTATTTTCTTCATAATTTCCCACCTACAGCGTCAAAGTGATCGGTATTCGACCCCTAACGGGCCAAACGGGCTCGGCACCATGCAGGTGCCACCGATCATCAACAGATCGAATCCCTTCGACGAACTTAGTCAACGCGAGAGGTTCTGCCATAGGACCTCAGTCCGATGGCAGCCGGCAAAGGTCTTATGTGCTCGGCAAGCGCAGCGGTTCGCACCAAAAGAAGAAGGCGCATGTTTTATTCCGGAGCGGCCTCGGCCCGCCGTCGAGGAGCATTTAGCGATCAGCAGACGGCCGTCGCTCAGTGTCTAAAAAAGAAGAGTGGCGGAAGGCGCTAAATTGGCCCCCCGCGACCGCAAGTTACGTACGATTTCTCATTCAGCAATTGCAGAGACCTCGCGCAGCCACTCGATGAACAGCCGTCCGCTTTCCTTTTTCGGCCTTCTCGCCGGCACCACGACAAAATATGCCGCCCTGGTGCGAATGGAGGCTTCGGTAAGGCGGACCAAACGAGTTTGCCGAATAAGGTCGGAGACAAGGCGGTTCCAACCGAGCGCAATGCCTTGCCCGTTCATCGCCGCATAAATGGCTTCCGTATAGAAGCTGCATCGCAGGCCGCGGGCGCGTTTCGGCGCCTTTACGGAAAATGCTGCAAGCCATTCATCCCAGCCCGTCCATGTCGGGTCATCAATATCGCTCGTAATCAGCGGATGATTGATGAGGTCTCCCGGCGTGCGGATCGGATCCACGGTGGCCAGATAATCTGCACTGCAAATCGGGAAAACCTCGTCCTCGAACAAGAACTCCGCCTGGCCGTCCGGCCAGGTGCCGGTCCCGTAGCGGATCGCCAGGTCCACATCGCTAGCCTCGATGCTCGTTCGGGCATCTTGTGTGATGATGCGAAGCTTGATTTCGGGATAGGCTCGAGAAAAGGCAGCGATCCTTGGCAGCAGCCAGAAATGTGAAAAGGAGATGGTCGCTGCAATTGCCAGCTCGTCATCTGCTCCCTCCGACCGAAGATCCGCAACGGTGTCGGCAATAAGATTGAACGCGTCGCCGGCCGCTGCGGAAAGCAGCCGGCCTTTATCAGTCAGTTCGATCTTGCGATGAAGCCGCCGAAACAAGGGGAACCCAAAGTCCTCTTCGAGCAAATGGATCTGTCTGCTTATAGCCGCCTGCGTCACGCCGAGTTCCATCGCGGCCCGTGTGAAGCTCGACAATCGAGCCGCTGCCTCAAAGGCCGTCAGCGCGGTGAGCGGCGGTAGTTTCTTCCTCAGGTTGACCATCTTGGATCCATTACATTTGGTAATGTGAAACGCGCATATTTGTGCCGTTGAGCGACTGCCGCGCCTGAGCGATCCTCTTTGTGGAGCCCGTCGAGCTTCCGATCGGAACATAAGGTGGAATTATGCTGCAGACATTTGCTTCTCCCATATCATCGCTGCTTGATGCAAGAGCGGAGGGCCATTCGCTTCCCGCCGGTCTCTACACGCGAGAGGATGTCTTCGAGGCGGATCTGGAGGTCTTTTTCCGCCGGCACTGGATCTGCATTGGGCTTGAATGCGATGTACCGGAGCCGGGCGATGCAACCGTCGTCGATATTGGCAAGACCAGCCTCATCCTCCTGCGCGACGATGACGGCGGGATCCGCGTCATGCACAATGTCTGCCGCCACCGAGGCGCCCGACTGCTCGATCCAGGCAAGACGATCGTTTCGAAGCTTGTCTGTCCCTACCACACCTGGACCTATGAGCTTTCCGGTGAACTGAGCTATGCGCCCCATATGGGCAAGAGCTTCGACAAGGAATGCCGCAGCCTCAAGCCCGTGATCTTCAAGTCGGTTGGCGGCCTTGTTTATGTCTGCCTTTCGAACGATCCGCCCGAAGATATTGAGCGTCTCGTCGGGGTCATGGCAGAACGGCTTGCTCCCTACGATATTGCCAACGCCAAGGTCGCGTATGAATCCGATGTCATCGAACAAGGCAACTGGAAGCTCACGATCGAGAACAACCGTGAATGCTACCACTGTTCCGCCAACCATCCCGAGCTCTGCGTCTCCTTCGTCGACCTCGATTTCGGCTTCGATCCGGACGCTTTGAGCCCGGAAGATCGCGCCCAGGCGGAGGAGCATTTTTCGCTCTATGAGGAGCGCACCAGGCGGTGGGAGGCAGATGGCTACCCCTCCGCGGCGGTCGAGCAACTGGTGGACTGCACCACCAACTTTCGGACGCAACGGCTGATCATTTCGGGGGCGGGCGAATCCCAGACGCCCGACGCGACCGCTGCCTCGGCAAAGCTGCTCGGCACGATGTCGCGCAAGGATCTCGGCGACATGCATCTCTGGGGTCACAACAGCTGGAACCACTTCATGGGCGACCACGCCGTCGTTTCGATCGTCATCCCGCTCTCGGCCGACAAGACGCTCGTGCGGACGAAATGGCTTGTGCACAAGGATGCCGTCGAGGGGGTCGACTACGATCTCGAAAAGCTCACCAACGTCTGGATCGCCACAACCGAGCAGGACGCCGAACTGGTCGCCCGCTCCCATGCCGGCGTCGAAGATCCCGCTTACGTGCCGGGTCCCTACTCGCCCTTCTCCGAAACAAACCTCGACAAATTCGCGTCGTGGTACATCGACCGGATGCGCGCCCATGGATACTAAGAGCAACTTTTCTCCCGCCGGGCGTCTCGAGCCGAGCGATATCTGGAGCCGCGACGCGGACGAGGACCTGGTCTGCATCGATGTCCATCAGGAAACACACGACGTGAAGACCTTTACCTTTGCGTCCACCGAAGGCAAACGTTTTGCCTTCGAAGCCGGTCAGTATTTCCTGTTCGACCTCGATATCGAGGGCGAGCCGGAAAGCCGCTGCTACAGCATCTCGTCCTCGCCGAAGCGCAGCAATGCGTTCTCGGTGACCGTCAAGCGCGTCGCCGACGGCAAGATCTCGAACTGGCTTCACGATCGGCTCACGGTCAACGCCAAGGTCAAGGCGAACGGTCCTCTCGGCCAGTTCATTCGCCCGAACGGTCGGAAGTACCTTTTTCTGTCGGGAGGGTCGGGGATCACACCGATCATGGCGATGGTTCGCGAATTGGCCGATACATGCGAGCCTGTCGACGTCGTCTTCATGCACGCGGCGCGAACCCCGAAGGACCTCATCTTCCGCGACGAACTCGCGTCACTCGCCAACCGGATGAAGGGCCTGCGCTTGCAGTTTCTGCCGGAAGTCGTTACCGGCGAAACCAACTGGCATGGCCTGACGGGACGCATATCGGCTGCTTACTTGCAGCTTGCTGTTCCCGATATCGCCGAACGCATTGTCATGTGCTGCGGCCCTGCGCCGTTCATGGCGGCCGCGCGCACGATCGCTGCCGAACTCGGCGTTCCGCAATCCAACTACATCGAGGAGAGCTTCGATGCGGCCGTGATCGACACCCCGGATATTCCTATCGTCGATCAGCCGGCGACCCGAACGTTCCAGGTCGAGTTCTCCAAACAGGGCCGCAAGATCGAAATCGGGGGCGAGCAGACCGTGCTCTCCTGCGCAAAGAAAGCGGGCGTAAAACTCGCCTCATCGTGTTCGAACGGCGTCTGCGGCACGTGCAAGTCCAAGCTCGTATCGGGTTCGGTCGAGATGAACCACAATGGCGGAATAAGGCAACGAGAGATCGATGCTGGGCTTTTCCTTCCTTGCTGTTCGAAGCCGCTCAGTGATCTCGTCGTCGATCGCTAGGCTTGGCCTAGCGATCGACATAGCCGACAGTCAGCGGTCTGACTATTAGGCAGGAAGCGCGCCGCTCTTCTTGGCCGCCCAGGTGGCGAGAACGTCCATCAGGACTGGGTTGAGACAGTCATAGGGTTCGAGGCCCAGTTCGCGCAGCCGCGCGCGCATGCTGTCCATTCCGGCCGGGTCATAGCCGCTCTCGATGATCGACGATACGAAGGCGGCAAAACCCGGTTTTGCCCAGCCTGCCTCCTGGAAGCGCTCAGGATGAACGAAGGAAAGCCCCTTGAACGCGTGGTCACGCTCGACCGGGCCGTACATGTGTACGCCGCAATCCTTGCACGCATGGCGCTGGATCAGCGCCGCCGGGTCCACGACCGCAAGCTTGTTGCCGTTTTCCAGCACCTCGACGTTGGCCGTCGGTGCGACGGCAACGACCGAAAACACCGCACCTTCGGGTTTCCAGCACTTTGTGCAGCCGCAAGCATGGTTGTGGGCAATATCACCCTTGACGCGCACTTTCACGGGATTGCTCGCGCAGTTGCAGACCAGCGTGCCGCCGGAAAAGGCAGCGTCCGTCGCCTTGAACCCGCTGTCGAGGGATGGATGGATCGCAATGCTTGGCATGGGCTTCTCCTCCTTCTGGCCGGCGCACAATGCCCGGCTGCTTGTTGGCGCCGCCGGCTAGATCACGCTGCGGCGCAAAAAGTGCATTTGCAGTCTGGAAACGGTCCTCAACCCGCGCTCAGTATAACACCACGCTGCGGATGCTCTCGCCCGAATGCATCAGTTCGAAACCCTTGTTGATGTCTTCGAGCGGCATCGTATGGGTGATCATCGGGTCGATCTCGATCTTGCCTTCCATGTACCAGTCGACGATCTTCGGCACGTCGGTGCGGCCGCGCGCGCCGCCAAAGGCGGTGCCCATCCAGCTGCGGCCGGTGACGAGCTGGAACGGCCGGGTGGAGATCTCCTGGCCGGCGCCGGCAACGCCGATGACCACCGACTTGCCCCAGCCGCGATGCGAGGCCTCGAGCGCCTGGCGCATGACCTTGGTGTTGCCGGTGCAGTCGAAGGTGTAGTCGGCGCCGCCGATCTGGTCGGCGCCGCGCTTGGTCATGTTGACGAGGTAAGGCACGATGTCGTCGCCGACCTCCTTCGGGTTGACGAAGTGGGTCATGCCGAAGCGTTCGCCCCAGGCCTTCTTGTCGTTGTTGAGGTCGACACCGATGATCATGTCGGCGCCGGCAAGGCGCAGGCCCTGAATGACGTTGAGGCCGATGCCGCCGAGACCGAAGACGATCGCAGTCGCACCCATTTCCACCTGTGCCGTGTTGATGACGGCGCCGATGCCGGTCGTCACGCCGCAGCCGATGTAGCAGATCTTGTCGAAGGGGGCGTCCGGGTTGACCTTGGCAACCGCGATCTCCGGCAGCACCGTGTAGTTGGCGAAGGTCGAGCAGCCCATGTAGTGGTGGATCTTGTCCTTGCCGATC
>NZ_FNGR01000061.1:0-19869 GCF_900103045.1 Ensifer sp. YR511 | reverse complement strand
GCCACAACGATGCATTCGTGGCCGAGTGAGCGGATCAGCCGGTAGAGCCCGTAGCCAGTGGGGCCCGCCTCGTAACAGAAATTCACGTGTTCAAACTTCGCCGCGATCTGCTTGATCACGCGACGTATCCCCGCGTCGGACGCCTCGACCTCGCCCCAATACCGCACCTCGCCATTCCGACCAGATTCGGCCACGGCAATCGCGTTCTTTAGCTTTGCAACATCGATTCCAACAAAAGCTTCTCTATAATCAGCCATGGCTCGTCCTCCTGTTATGAGGATCGGCCCGGCCTGTCCGAGCAACCCTCGGAAGAACAGTCTATGGCGAGCCACCTCACTCCCGAAGAAGGACATACGGTCTTACTCTGGACCTAATCCGCGTATCGCCATACCGGCCCGCGGTTCATGCAAAGCCGCAACGATGAGGCCTGACACATGACCGCACCCGATCACCTGCTCAAAAGTTCGAAGCCTACTTGCATAACCGGGAGCATCCACACATGCACGCCGGAACACACCCTGAGCGCACACGAGCCCAACTACTGCCAGTCGGAGTCTATGCTCCGCTTGCAAGGGAGTCAGTCGCATACTCGAAGGAACAAATGCGAGCAATCCGAAGGTTTGAAAAAGGGCCGACAAAGTTTCCGACTTTGCCGACCATTTGAAACAAAGCTACAATTCTGTGAGTCAAGTAACACTTCAGACCTCCCCAACGCGGCTGGAGGTCGTAGCCTTTGCTTATGGAAGGTAATGCACCGCCTGCACATTGAACGCGAGCGGTCGACCGTCGAGACTGCCATCATGATCGAACGGGCTAATACCATCGGGAGTGCAAATTGATAGCACGAACGCACCAAGTTCTGGATCGATAAGGGATTTCGGCAATCGCAATACGACCGGCCGACTTCCGGGGTCGCTACGAACGTCGCTGCCAACTTCCGTGCCGTCCACTAAGAAACGAAGCGAGCAGGGACCACGAGCAAGCAGCCCAGCATATACCTCGATATAGACGGCCACTGACACCATCTCGGAGGAATCAAGAAGGTGCGGCAACCGCAATTTAGTCGCTTCACCACCCGGTGACCAGACCAGGTTTGGTTCAGGCCGATGCCAGTTATCCAAAAGGAGTTCCCTGACATCATCACCAATTAACATCGTCGCGTTGGGTTTGAGATCGATCTCGCGCGCACTTCTTATGTTCAAACTTATGAGTTTGAAAGACAATGGACGGTTATCGGGATCAGCGTTTGGAGCGACAATCCCAGCGGGACCACGCAGAGTGATCCGCAATATACCATTTTCATCGACAGCTTGGTCAGTCGCAACAGGTATAGAAGTCGTCCATACACCGCTGCATGCACGCCAGACATTCTTTACCACCGCAGTGCCGACGAGAATTTCGAATTCTGCCCTGTGGTCGAACGCAAATATCCATTCGAACGGGTCGAGCGTCAATTCGACTTGGAGGTTCTTCGCTGAGACTTTCGGTAAGGCTAGATGCAGGGACGACCGCGAACCATTTGACCATGTTCCGTCCCCTTCCGGGGTAAACCATCCGCCGGCCATTCCCAGGGTAACGTTACTGCCTTGAACCAGCAAGATATCGTTATTCAAGCCGATCTTCGGTGGATGACCGAGCCATGAGACGTGTTTCAACTCATCTGACGTCCAATTCTGGTCGCGGGTCGAGCCATGCAGCTTTTCTGCAGGAACACGAGAAAACACTCCTGCCTCAAGTATCCTCAACTCATCCATTCGATCTGAATGTATTCCGAGAATAGTCGGTCGACCGAAGTCCACCCCGAGATCAGTCAATCTAAGGACTAGATTTTTCTGGCCCAGCGGGACTCGTAGCTTCGTAAACTTCTGCCCGTCTGCGACAACTTCGAGAACGCCAGTCGCCGTTGCCTCAATACCAAGCAGCAGGTACTTGTTTTTTTGAACGTCTTTCCCAGCCAGTGATAGCACAAGCTTATCGGGGCTAATTGGGCCGGTCTCGACTAATTCGCCTGTTCTAACGTTTAGTATTGGCTCTATCGCCATCGATTTGACGAATAGTCCCAAGGGGCGAGAATCAAGTGAATCAGCATTGTGGACTCTTGGCACTCGGGGGGCGCGGATGTTTAACCGAACGACGGCTTTTGTGCCGTCGACGAGAAGGTCGTGGTCAATTGGCGCGGAAAGCCAGCGCTCAGTTTTGTCAACTTTCCAAACTGCTATTACTGTGCCGTTCAGCACTACGTCGACGACCTGAGGTCCGAGATCCCCGCCGTCATACGCGAATGCCAGTATTGAGAGTGCAACTGGCTTTTTCTCTGTCAACTGGAAGCAAAATGCTGCTGCACTTCCAATTGTCCACCGACCTTCCGGTTCTGGGTTTCCCCAACCCCCTACAAGAACTCCGGATATAGCCTGATCAGACTCTGAATTGCCTTTGGGGGCGCCGAGAAGCGTTTGTGAGCCAATGGGAAGTTCGGCGAGTTCGACGTTTGCTTTGATCCCATTTAAGCGTGCGCCTATCGTTTGTGCCGTATCGCGCCAACTTTGACGCCGATAAGTCCGCGCGTTGTCTTCCTTCGCCTTAAGAAGGTGGGGCTGCAAGGCGTACCGCTCAATAGAAGCAACCCACGATACGAAATCCCGCGGGTCAATCATGTCCACCAACCCGGGCGCAATTTCTGGTAGTGATCCCGCATCTGACACGATGCAGAACTTGCCCAAGCTTAGGCTCTCTGCAACTGGAAGACCCCATCCCTCGTATAGGGAGGGATAGATAGTAAACATGCAATTCCGATAGAGCCACTGTAATGTTACATCGTTAATACCGTGCAGAATGTGGACAATGTTCTTCAATATTGGAGACGCGTCTAATCGCTCAATGATTGAGTCACCTCCCCATCCTCTGCTCCCAACGAGTATAAGCTTCGGAAACCGACCGGCGTGCTTCTCAGCAAGGCGTTCCCACACATCCAGAAGTAACTTGTGGTTTTTTCGCACATCGATTGAACTGACATACAAAACGAAAGGCTTGCTGCCGATTATCGGTGCAACATGGTCCAATTGAATGCTTGCGTTAGGATCTATGCTCTCTGCGTCATCCCCTAGTCGGAAAACGTCAATTGCCGGGGGCGCAACTTTTTCAGTGGCTGCAAATTGTAGGATATCGTCCTTACTCTTTTGCGAACACGTAAGGATCCGATCCGAGAAACTGATCAATCTCTTGCAGTTTGTTGCAAACTCGCCGCCCACACCAGGCGGAAACCAATTCATGAACTTCCACTGAATTACGTCGTATATGGTTGCGACGAGTTTGACGCCGCAGGCTTTACGGATCTGCTGTAAGTCGTTCAAATATTCAACGTTTCGAATCCATGCTCCACCAAAGACAATAACCGTGTCTCCTGGCTTGAACTCCATTTGGTCGTACGGAACTCTGCTATCTGAGTTCCGCAAGGAAGAAAAAGCTTCCGCCCCGCGAAGCAGATTTACGGCGCCGTCATGCAGTATTTCTTGTGAAACTGGCAGGAAGCATTTGAAATGAGAATTCCAAAGAAAAAACGAGACACGATCAGGATAAAGATTGGCCAGTTCGACCGCTAGGCGATCTTCTACGCGAGCAATTCCGCTCGGTGGCCCGTTGCGATGCGCAAGCGTGGTCAAGTCGAACAAAATGCGCCCGGAAGTGGGTGCAGGGGCTGTTGTCGAATTTGCAGCCGAGTGGTGCGCTATCGCCGACTCATACGCTTGGCGTGTTCCTCGGACATAAATGTCCCAATTAAACCTGGTGCGAACGTGATGTTTCAGTTTCTCGCGATCGTCGTCGGAGTATTCTTCTTCATATGCGCGAACCACAAGCTCGCGCAAGGAGACTGGATCGGCAGGATCGCAATACCAAGCATGGCTTCCGAAGTACTCCCTTTCCGACGAGCGGTCTGATAAAATCATCCGAGCGCCTGTGGCTCCCGCCTCCAATGCGGCAAGAGGTGCACCCTCCGACCAGCTTGGCATGCAAAAGACCTTTGCCCCTGCGAAAGCAGATGCTAAAATTTCGCTGTTTGGTTCTAGGCGACCGATAAAATGTACATTCGGGCCAGAAACTGATTTGACCAAGTTCAGATACAAGCCATCGTTGTTGTGACCGATGAATACAACGGGATAGGGAAGATCGCGCAAGGCGTACGCCAAGGTAAGTTGGTTCTTCCGGCTTTCTATTCGTCCGACCATCAAGACATAGTTACGAATGCCGTAGGCCTTCTCAAATACCTCCGGCGAGGCTTCGGTGAAATTCGTGGCGACGACCGGATTGTGCACTATACTATACGAACCCTCGGCCGGTTCAGCACCAATGCGCCGCAATTTCGCGAGTTCGTCCTGGCTCAAGAGAATCACGTGATCGACTTGCGCAAGCAGTTTGCGGATGCGCCCATAGTAGCTTGGCAGAATCTCATACGATGGGTTGGCTTTGGCGCGCCGTGCCGCGAGCCTCGCCCGCAATGCTTCGTAGCCTGGCAACACCAAGCGGTCATCTGCACCATGCGCAAATATCCCTGGAACCCCTTGAGAGTAGATATCGTGTTCTGTCAGGTCTAGATATATGGAAGAAAGCACAACTGGTTTACCGACCTTCTTCGCTTTTTGAATCAGCAATTCGCATGCTTCCGGTTCCCAAACGTTCATTATATGAACAATATCTGCGCATTCAGGATCAAAGCTGCTGGTGTGCTCGAACGTCGCATCAACGCCTGCCCTCTTGAGAGCGGTAGCTGTCATGGGGGCTCTAATCGAGGGCCCGCCAGCGCTCTCGGTCATCTCAACACCGTGAACGGCAATTACTGCACGCATATCTACAGGCGTGACAGCTGGACGCTCCCGCAGGATTTGCTTCTCGCCAGCCATCGATATGAATAACTCATGGTGCTGGTTTGCCCAATTGTTCCATGTGTATGCCTCCACGCTCTGTCGTAGCTTAGCCCGCTTGTCGAGAAGCGCTAGCAGCACACGCCGCAGATCCCCTGCGTCGCCAGTTCTAAACTCGATGTGGGGGAACTCCGGAACCCAACCAACAGGCGGTGCAATCACTTCAACGCCGGAAGCCAAGGCTTCCAGAACGCACATTGGCCCGCCTTCAATCCGGGCCGGAACCAGAACATAGTCTAGAGAGCGATAAAAATTCGGTAGGTCCTCCTCAGACACGAACTGCGACGGGCCCGGCCAGCCTTCCCCCGTGAAAACCCATTCGATACCTGGAACATCTTGAACTGCGGCAACTAGATCTTCGCCCTTCCTTCCGGTGTGGTATGTTCGCCCGATGACCCCGATGCGAAGTTTGGGCGAAAAGCGTTCCAGATCGACGCCCGGAGAAATCACCGTAGTCCGCGAAGCCCTGCCGACCAAAAGGGCTTCAGTTGCCCGAGACATCGCCACGCATAGGTCAACCCTTGAGGCTACATCAAAGAACTTCTTAGCAGCGGCCTCCTGCTGCTCCAAGTGCGTGAACAGGCCAATTTCATGAGGTGATACACGGCCTTTATATGTGCCATATGTCATGTAGTATTGAATGACGGCATCTGGGTTTGGAATTGTGTCATAGGACACATACGGCAATCTTCGCGTCAATTCCTCGGCAAGTCGCTCCAGGATCCACCCGCGGTCCGAGACAACCACATGCACCGATGAAATTGATGAATTAGTCACAATATACCTTACCTATTATAGCTGAACGAAGCAGATCCCGCCGATGGGTCAATATCGGGGACTAACCCAATTCGCTTTGGTTCCCAAGCGGAATCTGTCAATCTGGCCATTATGCGGCGATTCAGGCGCATGCTCAGCGCTGTGGTGCAATTAGGCGAAAACTTTGGCCCATTATCGCGGCCCGTGAGCCGTTCCACGTTGGTTGAGCCGCCTTTGCGTGTAATTTGGACCGCGGATCGTAATTGACGTAGTTCGAGCCCCGTATCCCTGCGTCGAGATATTCGCTTCTTACGCGTCATAATCGACCTACTTCATCAGCTTGGTCAACGCGCTCCCCGTGTTCGGTCGATTCATCTTTGATGTAGTTCTATGATCACATCCGCAGATCGGGCACCCTGCGCGGCGAACCACATTACATGTTCATAAACAAGATCGATATGAACTAACGTTGGCCCCGGCGGGGCGGAGCCGGTCCTGAGGTCAATAGAAAATTCAATAGTTTCGCCAGCAGATAAAACAGGGCGATTGATAAACGCTCGAGTAGCGTCGACCTTTTTACCGGTGGCCGATTTCAATTCAGCCCCCACCCGCAATACAGCAGTGTCCATGAGAATCACGGGCCAATCTTCGCTGGTCGTGTTTCTAACGAATCCAGTAATCGTGATTGTCTCGCCTTGCGCCACCGCATCGGGCACGGGGCTAAGCGTAATGCAATGCCGGAAGTCGGTGATGTTGCTGACCACCCTCTTGGAATACTCTTTTAAGTTTTCTTCGTTTCGCGGGGGGGGGAGGTGCTCGCTAAACCGTTCCAAAATGCTCAATCTGCTTAGCTTCTCAACGACGGTCTCGTCTAACGAATCTTCAATCGATTGAGGTAATAGGTACCACAAACTGCCTATTGTTCGGAGTGCCCGCTCCATCCTCTTCGCATATCGCTGCGCCCCGTTTTGAACATCGGGGAAATTGCGATGATAGTCGTGCCCACAGAGGATGCCGCCCGGTGTCAAATGGCTCGACCAAAACTCAATGTTTTGTGAAAAGATTGGGTCCGTGTGAACAGCATCTTCAAAATACAGATCAATTTTCCGATGCCAGTCGGAGAAATCCTGTGGGCTAAACCCTTGTAACGCCACAACGTTTTCGCAATCTGATGTATTCTTCACAAACTGCGCTTTGGAAAATTGTTGCTGGTTTTGGTGCGCAAGCTGGACGAAGTTTGAACCTTTCCCGGCCTCCCAAGGGTCTATACAATAAACGGTAGTGGTCGGATCCGCGCTCTTTGCCCAAATCCAACTGGAGAGCCCCAAGAGTGACCCTACTTCTACGATAGCTCCCCCTGCCGGAACGAGTCCGGCGAGAATCTCAATTCCCTGCATCTCCTGCTCGCGCAATTGACCAGGGATATTCCTCTTTATCGGCATCTCAGGAGTCTTGCTGGTTAACTGCTGTAGGCGATAGCAAATTTGGGGAAATTACGCAATTCATTTGGCGGTCCCGACGTGTGACGTAAATTTCGCTCTCTCCAGACCGGGGCGTTCATTCGCCTTTTCAACTGCGGCTTGCGTGGTATCTTCGTTTGTGCAGTGTCCCGATATTGAGTTTGGTGGCCTGATTTGTGGCCGTATTTCCCTTGCATAATTCGCCCACATTTCATAACTACAGCGCAAATTCGAGCTGACGTAACGAGATTTGAGCTGAGCTGAGCACATGACAGATTGTGGTATATGGATCGCTGGGCACAACGGGATGGTGGGGTCTGCCATCAAGCGGCTGCTCGAGGGGCAAGGGCGAAAAACGCTAGTCGTTGATAGGTCCGAGTTGGACCTCAGAGATCAGGGCGCCGTGGTTAGGTGGTTGAAGGCAAACAAACCAAGCTCGGTTATTTTTGCAGCTGCCAAAGTAGGTGGCATTTATGCCAACGACCACTACCCCGCAGACTTTATTTACGATAACCTCGCAATTGAGACCAATATCATTCACGGGGCTCATCTGGCAGGGATAGATCGGCTGGTATTCCTTGGTTCATCCTGTATTTATCCAAAGTTTGCGCCCCAACCTATTCCAGAAAGCGCTTTACTTACAGGGCCTCTCGAGCCAACCAACGAGTGGTATGCCATTGCAAAAATTGCGGGAATCAAGCTTTGTCAAGCATATCGGAAGCAGTATGGTCGCAGGTACATTTCGGTCATGCCGTGCAATCTATATGGCCCTCGAGATAACTATAACCTCCAAACTAGCCACGTCATTCCTGCGTTAATACGTAAATTTCACGAAGCAAAACTAGCTGCTTCATCGCAAGTGGTAGTTTGGGGAAGCGGGCGCCCACTCAGGGAATTCCTTCACGTTGACGATCTAGCTAAAGGCGTCGTTTACTGTCACGATCACTATGACGAGTACGAGCATGTCAATTGCGGAGCCGGCTCTGAGGTCAGCATCAGGCAGTTGGCAGAGTTGGTGGGGAGCGTCGTCGGATATAGCGGGGACGTCGTATTTGACGTAAGCCGTCCGGATGGGACGCCGCGGAAGTTGATGGACTCATCTAAGCTTGCTGCCCTTGGATGGCGCCCAGAAATCGATCTCCGTTCAGGATTAGCCAGTTCTTATAGTTGGTATTTGGAGCATATAGAGAATCAGGGTCAACGAGAAGCTTGAGATAAAGCAAGCTCAATCTTGCGAGTTGCCGTTCTAGATATCGAATTTCTGGAGTTAAAATGTCGAAAAAAGCATTGATTACTGGGATCACTGGCCAAGACGGGGCATACCTCAGTGCTTTTCTTTTGGATAAAGGCTATGAGGTTTATGGGATGGTCAGAAGATCGTCTCATGCGGGTGTGGCGGATCACCGATTGAGATGGCTGGGGATAGCCGGTGATGTAAGGTTGGTGGATTGCAACCTTCTCGACGCTGCCGCTCTAATTCGTTTGGTGGCGGAAGTGAAGCCCGATGAGGTTTACAACCTTGCGGCGCAATCATTTGTCGCAACATCTTGGGCGCAGCCTAGTCTGACCGGTCAAGTTACAGCTCTCGGCGCTCTTAATGTTCTGGAGGCTGTCCGAACGGCGGCTCCGGAGGCGCGGTTTTATCAGGCGTCATCGTCTGAGATGTATGGGTTAATTCAAGAGCCTGTGCAAAGCGAGCAGACTCCGTTCTATCCGCGGTCACCTTACGCCGTTGCGAAGCTTTTTGCCCATTGGGCAACCGTTAATTACAGGGAGAGTTTTAGCCTCCACGCATCCTCCGGGATATTGTTCAATCATGAGAGTCCATTGCGCGGTATCGAATTTGTGACGAGAAAGGTCACCGATGGTGTTGCGCGCATCAAGCTGGGATTGTCCACTGAGTTGGCATTAGGCAACATCGATGCCAAGCGGGACTGGGGACATGCTAAGGACTATGTGCGAGCGATGTGGCTAATGCTGCAGCAAGATGTGGCGGATGATTATGTTGTTGCAACGGGACGTACGACCACTGTTAGGGATATGTGCGCTATCGCCTTTGCGCATGTGGATTTAAAGATGGAAGACCATCTGCGCATTGATCCTGCACTCTATCGACCAGCGGAAGTTGAGGTTCTTCTTGGCAATCCTGCTAAGGCAAAAGAGAAGCTTGGATGGACACCGGAGATTGGCTTGGAATTATTGATTGCTGAGATGGTTGACGCAGACTTGGCGCGCTTGGCTAAGCGTTAGTTCTGAAACCGATGACGCGCCAGTATGGTTAGTAGCTCTGAACCCACTATTCTGTTGACAGGAGGTGCGGGGTTCGTCGGACAAGTACTTTGCCGGCAACTCTGTAGATCCTTTCCGGCATCGCGTCGGGTAGTATTGACGCGGAATATCTTGTTTAGCGAACAGGGTTGGGAAACGGCCATCGCGGACATCACCGATTTCGGTGCTGTCCGATCACTAGTCGCGGATGTAAAGCCAGATGTCGTGTTGCACCTGGCTGCCCAAGCTTCAGTCGCAAATGCTCAGGGACAAGCAGAGCAAACATGGCGCACTAATTTCATTGGTACGATGTCTATCGGCTCGGCGATCGCTCAGTCAGTGCCCGCCGCGCTTGTTCTCTTTTCGTCATCCGGAGAGGTATATGGATCAAATCTTCGCTCCGGTCCCGCGAATGAGGAAGTCGACCCACAGCCGCTTAATCCGTACTCTTCATCAAAGCTAGCAGGAGAGAGAGTTCTCAGGGATATTTTATCACCGCAGAATAAATTGATTATCGCGCGATCGTTCAATCATTCGGGTGCCGGCCAAGACCGAAGGTTTGTGCTACCCAGTTTTGCTGCTCAAGTAGTTGAAGCGGAGTTTGGATTGCGAAAGCCTGAACTCCACGTGGGGAATCTTGAAGCAAAGAGGGATTTCCTCCACGTCAACGATGTTGTCGAGGCTTACTTGGGGCTCATCAACGCCGCGCGCACCTTACCTTCCTTGACCGTAGTGAATGTCTGTTCGGGCCGTGCACTTCCAATTAGCTTTTATCTCGCTGAAATGCAGAAGATGGCGAAAGTGCCTTTTCAGGTTATCGTTGACAAGGACAGGATGAGACCTTCAGAAATTCCGAGCGCCTGCGGTGATAATTCTCTGCTTCGGTCACTAATAGCCTGGTCACCAAGGACATCTCCTAGCACCATAGTTCATGAACTTCTCACATGTTGGCGAAAGACGTATGCGCGAGATTGCAAAAGTACTGTTGAGTAGGCTGCGCACAACGTTCCCTATAGAGCTTAAGATGAAGGCGCTCCGGGGGGTTAGGCTCTTGGATAAACAGCGCTACACATGGGCCGTCACAGATGAAGACCCCCAGTTTGGTTTGAGCGCACGATACGGCCTATATTTGCAAAGCGGCTTTTATCGTCTTAGTGCGGTTGAAGGGAGATACATCAACCGGCTACAAGGATCCTCTTTATACTATGACTTGGGCCGAGGTTTCAATGAAAATGATCGTCTCGATCTGAAATTTCGGCAGGATGAAGAGCGAGGGTTTGCTGCGTACTTTGCTATCAATGAGCCAGTGTACAAGTTACGTTTCGATCCGATCGAAGGCGGTAGAATTACGTTCTCTGCCCGCGGCTTTCTCCTAGAGCGCTTGGACGAAGCCGACTGGAGTGCGGCACGGGCTCGTCCCGTCCATCCACGCAGACGATATGAGAAAGGTGACGGCGAGCTGAGATTGCTTGTCAATCTGTTTAGGTTGTTGCCAGCGCACAAAGGCGCAGGTGGCGCGGGCAGACTTGCGCTTGCATTCTTAAGATTTCTCCCCGAATTCGCAAATGTTCGCGTAGTGATTGCAGACCACAATGAGAGCTTAGTGTCGGAGTTTCCCGAAGTTGAGTTTGTGTTGGCGAGTACCGAAACTTTCTCCGAGTTCGAAGAGCACCTTAATTGGTGCGATTGCTATTTTGATTTTTTGAACGGGCTCCGTCCGAGTTATATACCACGGCGTGTGGTCGTTCTTGCTTGCGTTCTTGATTTGCAGCATATGCGGCTGCCGACATTGTTCTCGCAAAACGAACTCGAGATTCGCTTGCGAGAGTATGGTTATGCAATAGGCAGAGCAAATCGCCTTATTGCGATTTCTGACTATGAGAGTGAAAATCTCAGGTACTTCTACGGAAAGACTAATGTTAGTGTAGTGCACCTAAGTGGGTTCGCCGCGGAGGACTTTATTGAGGATCATCCCAGAACTATCCTACGGCCGAAACCTTACCATAAAACGCACCTCATCTACCCTGCTGTTCCTTGGGGTCATAAAAATCACGAGACGCTAATACAAGCTGTTGCTGCTCTCAAAAAGACGGGTAGAAGCATTCGGTTGGTTTTGACTAATACAGAATCTAGTCCAGTGAACAGAGAAAAGCTGGTACGCCTTTGCGATCGGTTTGGGTTGGGTGAAGAAGTTGAGCTTCGAGGGTTTCTTAGCGAGCCGGAGTTGATCGACTTAATGCGTAAGAGTTCTGGCGTAGTGTTCCCATCTCTGTACGAGGGATTTGGTATACCGCTAGTGGACGCGATGAAACTTGGCGTTCCAATCCTCGCTAGCAACATACCCGCTGTGCGGGAGATCTGCGGCACTGGCGCCGAATATTTTTCTAACCATCGAAACGCGCTCTCCCTGGCAGAAGATATATGGAGATTTTGGTGTGCCGATGACAAAGCGGAAAAGGTGGCAGCTCGGCGTGACCGTGCATGTGTTTTTTCGAGCCGGCGCATGGCGGAGGAAGTTGTGATTGCTGCCAGAGAAGCGGTGGCGTCTCAAACCTGTCAAACGGCGAATGCTTCCTACCTCATGGCGCCGCAAAGAAGTGTCCTTTCGCTCCTAATGCTTATTAAGAGCTGTGATGGCGTTGATCCACGTGAGATTTTACGCTCCATGGAGGAAATGCAGCGCGGTCTTGGAGAAGGAGTGGATTTAACCGTCGCAGTTGGCAGTGATGTTATTTCCGATGAATTGGCACTACAGAGCTTCGCGGCGTGCGATAGATTGATTCTCTTCGATGCAGCGTCAGCGGATTCCCAAAACTCCGCAGTTGAAGAGTTCGCGAGGCGCTATAATAACAGTGAGTTTCAGATGATCATCGATTGGGGAGAGCGCAGAGCGTTTTCCATCAACCAGGTTATCGCTATGCTCCAAAGCCTCCAACATAGCGAAAGCGCTATGTACGCAGTGGTGGACCCGTCAACGAAGGACGTAGCTGTCGGGAATAAATTCACTGAACTGGAAGTGATAGAACGTTTCGAAGAGAATCGAGCGAGGGGCAATATCATCTTGGGAGTGATGTTTCGTGCGGGAGGGCGTTTTCAAGAGGTGCGTAACGGTACGATTCAATTTTTGAGTGCCTATTGTTCAGAGGATGATTTCATACGCGTGCCCGCGGAGAAAGCGATTTGAGGATGGTTTCCAGGACGCTTGGTCGGCTAGCCGGTGTGATTAGCGCTAAGGGATTTCGCTTCAAGCGAAGCGAGGAAACAGATCGTGACGCAAAGGGGGGGCCTCACGATAGAAGCGATTGCAATCCCATGTCTCCGCTATGGCAGAGTGGATCTTTGCCTATCGTTGGCATTGTTACTCCGGTACGTAACAGGATAGCCTGGAGCGTTTCTTTTGTTCAGCAGATTCTTGCACAAAGTTATCCCTTCATTCGTATTTACGTTGTCGATGCTTCATCAACTGATGGAACGCCGCTGGCTATACAGGCCTTGGGCCATCCTGCAGTCCGGCTGATACCGGTTTCTTCAAGCAACTACTGGACTGGGGCCACCAACGAAGGCGTGAGTTGCGCCCTCGCAGATGGCTGCGACTACATTATTACCTTAAATGATGATGCAATAGTTCCAAGGGGTTTTGTTGAAACACTGGTATCTACGGCTATACGTCGAGGCATAAAGATTCTTGGAAGTATGATATCATACTCACATGAACCCGGCAGGATATGGGGGGCGGGTAGCTACAATGACTGGTCCGCAGGAAACTTCCTTCAGACGAAATTTGCGAACACTTGGTATGCGCAGCAGGGTGAACTTGGGAATGAGGTGATCGAGGCCGAATGCTTATGCGGAAACGGGACGCTGATCGAAGCATCTGTCTTTGAGAAGATCGGTGTCTACAATTCAAAATTTACGCCGCACTATCATGCCGATACTGAGTTCACGCTGAGAGCTCGGCGATATGGGATCAATTCATTTGTCGCCACAAAGGCATGGATCTACAATCGCTTCTACGAATCAACAGACGGAGCAATGACAGCGCGGAACCGGCGCTATTTTTCACTTCGCTCGGCAAATTACCTGAGGCCCATCCTGTTTGTACTCCAGCAGTATTGCCCTTCTGGCGATAGAGTTGTTGCCTTCTGTAAATATGTTGAAAGGTATCTTTTTGATGCTGATCAAAGGACAATTTCTCGATTGGTTAGGTGCGCCTTCTTCTTGTCTGATCTATCGGCCAAGGGTGAGTTTACTGGGAAAAATTTCTATTCGTCGGGAAGTCGCGAATTAGATTTTTGCTCAGATCTGCATTTTACACTGCAGCTTAAAGGTCGCGAGTTCTTGATGGTCTCCGCGATGTTATTGCTTCGTCGTCAATTTACAGATGTTGAGAAAAAACACTATCTACAGTATGTTGAAACGGAAGAATCTCGTCGACTAGTCCTTCTCGATTTAATGAAACGACCGGAGTTTATGGCATGGGGAAACGTTACTCCAGAAGTTTCTCTGCTTCTGGGTAATTCCAAGTCGGACCCTTTGTTGTTTAAAAATTCTTCCGATGTTTCGTTTGCTATTGGTGCCTTGCTAAGTTCTTACGGTAAACTTCCGAATTCTCGCCAATTCAGGGAGGTTTTGGACTTGTTGCTTACAAAACCTAGGGGGGTACTTTATCCGCATTTGAGTTCATCCGACGGGAATTCTGTAGGCGCACCTCCTTGCATCGAAAGTGAACAAGAGGACAATGTTCAGAAGCCTGTCGTGTACGTTAATGGAGACGTGCTCTGCATGGCTGAACTCGATAGCCGCGCGCGAACGGGGGTATTCCGCTACGTTGAGGCGATCGTGGACCAAATCCTTGATGAAGGTAAGGTCATCGCGCGAATATTCCATTCAAGTGATCTTGACGATGGCTGGGAGAAAGTGGTTCGAAGATTGCCGCACCTCAGTCACTATCATGTCGATAAGCCCATCCGGCCCTCGAATGGGTCTAGGAAGGATATCGTGTTTTACCCTTACTTTCCGTTTAGTGATTTTGACCCTCGGTTCTTGGATCAAAAAAGGGTCTTCACGCTTTGCGATCTGTTTCCTGCCACCAATCCAGAATGGTTCACGAAAGAGGCAACAACGAATTTCCTCCGGCAACTTCGACATCTACCGTCTGCAGATCATATCATCTGTATTTCGGCTGAGACTGAGAAGAATCTCAGGAGATATGCGCCGACCTTGAAGGGAAGCACGTCCGTCGCCTACCTCGGTGTCCGCACCCCTGTTTGGGACATTGAGAGCGCAGTGACGAAACCAGATTTTACGCCGTCCGGGCGTTACATGCTTTGTATTGGAACCCTGGAACCACGGAAGAACTTGGCGACTGTTATCAAAGCAATGACGCGTCTCCAGCAAACGGAATTTGCGGATGTGCATCTTGTGGTAGTTGGTGCCTCTGGATGGAACGTTAATTTTGCGGAGGAGGCGAAAAGTCTGGATGGAAAAATTGTCTTCCTTGGTCACGTAGAAGATGAAGTGCTCTGGAAATTGTATCGATCCGCAGTGTGCACGGTTTTCCCGTCTCTAGCTGAAGGTTTTGGCTTTCCTATTGTCGAGTCCTTCGCGAGCGGTACCCCTGTCATTACGTCGAATCTTTCTAGTATGAAGGAAATTGCCGGAGAAGATGCCATTCTGGTCGATCCATTAGATGATGCTGACCTGTGTCGAGCCATGGTCTCTCTTTTGAGCAATCCGGACCAGGGTAGGGCGCTTGCTATCAGGGGATTGCAGCGAGCACATGAATTTTCTTGGGGCAAGTGTCTATCGTCCCATGTGAGCGAGTTTGTGCGAGTCTACCAGGAGGCTTGACGTCCTTGCGTGTAATACCCAAAGAGGGTATGCGTGCACCCACCGTGAAACGGCAACCCTGGGGCGGATGATTCCGTAGATCACTTCTGGCAATGTCGATTGTCCGATCACCGTCGAGTGAAGATGGAACGGAACGTTGGGCACCGCTATCGGTTTGGCGTCGCGATTCTTTTGGATTGATGGCGAAGATGCTGGCAGAGGGACCAGTTTGCCTTCTGCCCCTGCGTTTCTAGGCCTGATTTGATAGACGCGATTGACGAGTTTGCTGTGTCAATGAGCCCGCTCTGATCTCCTTAAGAGCCATCATCCTGGGGCCGAGAGATCTTGCGACAGCAAACCTATCAGGTGGATAGCTTCGGAGATCAGGATAAAACTACGAGTAGAAAGGGTTGCTTGATGCAGCGCCGCTTAGAAAACATAAGCCGTCAGCAAAGCTACGCTGGTAGGGCTCCGGTTTCAGTTGCGCTAAAGCGCCAGATTAACGTTATGCATGCGGTCATCCTTCGAGATATTAGAAGTAGATACTTCAATCATGGACTCGGTTTCCTTGTGGCCCCATTGTTTCCAGTTGCACATGTTGGAGTGTTATTGACCATCTATACATTCACGGGCCGACACGCGGTCTTCGGCGACGACATGATGCTATTTTTCGCAACCGGCTTGATGCCCGTGCTCACGATAACTTACGTGTCTAGATTCATGTCTTCCTCGATAGTGGCCAATAGGAACATGCTATCCTTCCCGGCGGTGCACTTGATGGATATCGTCTTGGCCCGATCGTTGCTGGAGTTTGCCGCAATTGTAATCTCTGTGATGATCATCATCGCAATTTTGATTAGTTTCGGGACCGATCCATTTCCGTATTGGCCTGCGCAAGCGTTGGCCTGTATGGCGGTCACTGCGCTGTTGGCAGTGGGTGTCGGAATCATTGTTAGTGTTATTTCAGCGATGCTACCTGCAGCTGCTATGATTTATGCGCTCTTCACTGTAGTGGTATATCTCAGCTCCGGTGCGCCGATATACTTAGACAATTTCCCCGAGGAGGTTGTTTATCTATTGTCGTTTAATCCGGCGTTCCAGTGCGTCTCTTGGATGCGCCAGGCATACTATCAGGGTTATCCTGCTCCTTTTCTTGATAAGACATATCTTAGCATGTGGGCTTTGTGCGCTCTGACCATCGGTCTATTTATGGAGCGTGGGCTCAGGAAGTATATTTTGCAGTAGTGGCCGCGCCTACTTTCGTCGAGGCTTTCATGGGGGCTCGGCAGCGAAATTGCGTAGCGCAGCCATAACCAGGCGAGCTCGACCATCGCCGTTCGCAGCCGCGGATTGCCCGCTTTCGGACGCCCTGCGCGCGATTGATCCGCGCCGCGGCTCGATTGAAGCGCCTCTTCGGCCACCGTAAGGAAATACCAGATTTGGCGTAGTCCCATCACGATGCTCCTTACGTCGGCTCACACAACGATGCGTCGGCCGGTAAACTGGCAGGGCGTCAATTGTTGAGTGTTGATGAAAAGTTCGCGCACACGCGCAGACACGGCTGGAAGAATCGCCGGACATTGCCTACGCCGATAGTCACAAACGCTTCCAGCTCTCTCGTCAAGCGCCTTCGATAAATCCGTATTCTTTTTTGGAGTTACTAATGGCCGAACTTACTCCGGAAGCTAACCGAGCCGCTCGGTACGCATCCGAGGAGGGCCGCCTTGCTGAGAAGTGAGGGGAGTTGGATGTTCTGTCTATATGGACGTCAATATAGACAGTGTGAGAACCGTGGATTTAACGATAGAGAAGCGGCCGCAAGTCAGCCGTATGGAGATTGTCGATAGCGGTCGACGTCGCCGTTTCAGCGACGAGACCAAACTTGCGATCGTAGCGGAGAGTTATTCCGCCCCGCGGCAGGTCACGGCAACGGCGCGCCGACATGGCATCACGCGCTTTCAGTTGAACGACTGGCGTAAGGCAGCTCGCGAGGGACGGCTCGGCAATGGCCCGGGGAGTGAAGGGTTTGTTGCTGCACTGTTTGTCCCGGAGCCAGGCATGCCGGTCGCTGCGACGGCGACCAAGCCTTCAATGGCCCAAGGTGGCCTTATGGAGGTTGTCAGCGCCAATGGTCGCCGTGTGATCGTGGACCGCGATGTCGACGTTGAAGCGCTGCTTCGGGTCTTGCGTGGACTGGAGGCGCTGCGATGAATCCGTTTCCGATGGGAACAGGGGTCAAGGTCTGGCTTTCGACGGGCTATACGGACATGCGCTGTGGCTTTCCCTCCCTGGCGCTTCGAGTGCAGGAGGTTCTGCAGCATGATCCATTCTCAGGGCATCTCTTCGTCTTCCGGGGGCGCAGATCGGATATCTTGAAGATCATCTGGCATGATGGTCTGGGTGCCTGCCTTTTTACCCGGCGGCTGGAGAAGGGCCGGTTTATCTGGCCGAATATGGAGGGCGGCGCGGTAGCGATCTCACCGGCGCAATTGTCTTATTTGTTGTCCGGGATCGATTGGCGCAATCCGCAGGAAACCTGGCGTCCGACACGGGTCGGATAGCATTATTACATTGAAAATATTGAGTGAATCTGATCGAATGGCTTCATGACTTCGAAGCCTGTGGATCTTCCTGCGGACCTTGCGAGCGCCTATCTGGCGCTGCTTTCCGAGCGTGAGATGTTGCAGGCTGAACGTGATGTCGTTGTCGCCGAGCGCGATACCGTCGCCGCCGAGCGGGACATTGCGGTGGCGCAAGCCGCCAATGCCCAGGCGATGCTGTCCGACAGTGAGGCGCTGATCGCCAAACTGGAGCTGGCGATCGAAAAGCTGAGGCGGGAGCTTCGCGGGAAGCGTTCCGAGCGCACGGCGCGATTGCTTGACCAGATGGAATTGCAGCTCGAAGAGCTGGTGATGGCGGCGACAGAGGACGAGGTTGCAGCGCAGGCGGCTGCCGCCAAGACCGCGAGCGTGCGTTCGTTCACACGCAAGCGGCCGGTGCGAAAGCCGTGGCCGGAGGATGTCGAACGCAAGCGTGTGGTCATCGATCCTCCCAGCACCTGTGCATGCTGTGGCGGATCCCGGCTTTCCAAGCTGGGCGAGGATGTGACCGAAACGCTGGAGGAGATCCCGCGCCGGTTTATCGTGATCGAAACCGTACGCGAGAAATTTACCTGCCGGGACTGCGAGGCGATCAGCCAGCCGCCAGCGCCGTTCCATGCGACGCCGCGCGGCTTCATCGGTCCTCATCTGCTGGCAACGATCCTGTTCGATAAGTTTGGGATGCATAGTCCGCTCAACCGCCAGAGCACCCGGTTCAAATGCGAGGGCCTCGAGCTTTCGACCTCGACGCTGGCCGACCAGGTCGGGCATGGAACGGCCGCGCTCCTGCCGATCTTTGATCTGATCGAAACGCATGTCTTCGCGGCCCAGCGCCTTTTTGGCGACGACACCACCATTCCCATCCAGGCCAAAGACAAATGCACGACTGGGCGAATATGGACCTACGTGCGCGATGACCGGTCCTACGGCGGCGCGGCAGCGCCGGCGGCCATATACTATGCTTCGAGCGACCGCCGCGGCGAGCACCCGCAGAAGCACCTGGCCGAGTATGGCGGCATTCTGCAGAGTGATTGTTACAATGGCTTCGAGCCGCTCAGTGTCGCCGAGAAGAAAGCGGTACCGATCACCTTCGCCTTTTGCCACGCGCATGCGCGGCGCAAATTCTTTGAGCTGGCCGACATTCAGAAAAATGCCCGCGACCACAACCGCAAGGGCAAGCCGATCTCGCCGATCGCCCTGGAGGCCGTCCAACGGTACGACGCGCTGTTTGAGATCGAGCGCGACATCAATGGATTGAGCGCCGCAGAACGGTTGGCCGCGCGGCAGGATAGGAGCAAGCCGCTGTTCGACGACATGCACGCGTGGCTGAAACGGGAGCGCGCCACGCTCAGCAAATCGTCCGAGGTGATCGAGCCGATCGATTACATGCTGAAGCGTTGGGATGGCTTTGCCCGTTTCCTCGAAGATGGCCGGATTTGTCTGACGAACAATGCCGCCGAGCGCGCGCTGAGAGGAATTGCCCTCGGGCGTCGAAACTGGACCTTCGCCGGTTCCCAGCGTGGGGCCGATCGAGCCGCCATCATGCTCTCCGTCATCACGACTTGCCGTCTCAACGACGTCGACCCAAAGGCATGGCTCGCCGATGTATTCGCCCGCATCGCCGATCTTCCCGTCTCCCGCCTGCACGAACTGCTGCCGTGGCAATGGAAGGCCCACAAAGGCACAGCTATTGCGGCGGTCGGGTAATCCTCCCGCAAAATAACGGGCTTCAAAAGTAGAATTTTCTCGGGCTTTATGATCGAGGAGATTTTGATGAAGACGAGCAGATTTAGCGAACCCCAAATCCTTGCCATCCTGCGCCAGGCGGAAGGCGGTGTACCGGTACCGGAGCTGTGCCGGGAACACGGTATGAGCACGGCGTCCTTTTACAAGTGGCGAGCCAAATACGGCGGTATGGATGCCTCGATGATTAGCCAAATGAAGGCTTTGGAAGAGGAGAACCGACGGCTCAAGAAGATGTATGCGGAGATGAGCATGCAGGCAGACCTTCTGAAGGAGGCCCTGGGAAAAAAGTGACGC
>NZ_FNGR01000060.1:0-22436 GCF_900103045.1 Ensifer sp. YR511 | reverse complement strand
ATTCGATCCGACGCCTCCCAAACAACGACGAGCGCTGCCCGCACGTCATCGCCATAAACCCGGCGCCCTGGTCGAGGACCACCCTTCGCCGGTTCGCGTTCTCCTCGCAGCAGTCGCATCGCATGCTTGCGATGAAAGCCCGTGAGCGCCACGAACTCGTCTAACATCCTCGCCTTCTCGGCCCGCCCGCCTAACACATAGCGACAACTGATCGCCGCCACCAATTCCGCACGTGTCGCCATGCTTACCTTCCTCATCACAGCTCCCGAGGTTGATTCGTCGGGAGCAATTTAGATGAGGCAATAACCCATTCTCAGGGAGCAGTTCAGGCGAGGCAATGCGCCGTCTCATCCTGATCGCCGCGCTATACGCGGGATCGTCGACGGGCAAACTCTTCCCGTGGCGGGATCGGCTGGATCGCCTGTGGAGTCGTCGCACCGTTGTCCCCGGAACCATCGCCGCAGGCAGATTTGAACAAATGCGTAGCCAAGGCGTTTAGCTGCTATCCACAATTCACAGGAGGAAATGACATGGATTGGGACCGTGTTGAAGGTAACTGGAAGCAATTCAAGGGACAGATCAAGGAACAGTGGGGCAAATTGACCGACGACGACTTGGACCAAATCGCTGGCAAACGCGATCAGCTCGAAGGCAAGATTCAGGAACGGTATGGCCTCGAAAAAGATCGGGCACGACAAGACGTGGATGACTGGTTCGGCCGGCAAACCTGGTAATCTTCAGAGCGCCCCGCCCCAGGCGGAGCATCTGTTGTTCCCTAAGCGGCCCGGCGGCTACGGCGCGTCGGGCCGCTAAACTGACCTCCAACTACCGGTCGGGAAAACTTGCCTCAAATAAATTCGCGCGGTGTTCGCCGCGAAATAGCATCCGTTGGCTTGAAGGCGATACGACTCTCGCGGGGAAAGAGTACTCGATCGGGCGGCAGTTCGAGCTCCACAACTGAAGCGGATTTCTCCAACCTCACCTCAAGATGCCGAGTGCCTGCCACGCGCCGGCTTCCGGTGATTGACCCCACAAGACCGTGTTCGGAGCCCATGACGAGTTGTATATCGTGGGCCGAAAGTAGAGGGCCGCCTGACCATCGTGCTCAGTTGTCGGTAGCCCGTAGATCGGCCCTCAAGCAAGATCTCGCGGCCGGAAACGCTGACGCTTAGGCAGTTCCTCTGGCCAATGAACCCATAAACGAACTGAGACGGGTGATCGTAGATCTCGTCCGGCGTGCCCCGTCTGCTCGATTGAGCCGTTGTTCAGCACGACAATACGGTCGGCTAGCTCAAGCGCCTCCCCTGGTCGTGCGTGACAAAAATAGTCGTGTATCCAGTTCGATCGTGGATGTACGCGACGAGGGTGCACTGTTCGAGAGTGCCATGTGGCTGGAGCACGCCGACGCGGTGCGGACGCATAGGGAACTTTTCGGATCGATGGCCGTTTGTGATTTGCCGATGATCCCCGACGCCGGATCATCGACCGGGTTCCGACGCGAAGGCGTGCGGAACCTGCCAGGTACACGCTCGCTTGGCCCCGTTATCGACTTTCGGGGCCCGCTCCCATCGCTTCAGCGTACTCGCACGAAGCTCATAACCACGGCGCCGCAGGTGAATATGCGAAATCGAGACCGATAAGTTTGGTGAAGCAAAAAGCCAATCTGGCGCCAAAAACAATCAAAACCCTGTATGCCTTGAATACGGCTTTACTTTGTTTGTTGATTGCGAAGCTGTTATCGAAAAATACGTTCAGACCCTATAAATATACGAGCACTGATAAATCGAGATACGGTCGTTTTCGTCCGAAGATCATGCATGATCATTATTTGGAACGTACTTTTTAGTGGCGATCGGAATTGGTTGTTTACATTAATTCTTTTAAAGCGCACTGTAGAGGATCTGGATTGCCATTGGCTCCTGGTCGGAGCGCGGGCCCGCAACGATCCCGATAATCACCTGATTATAGGGAATTAAATCTATGACCTTCGGACAAATCCTTGAACATGCAAAACCCTACGCCATTGGTTTGGTGGTCGGGCTTTTCTTCAGCCCAATCATCGGCTTCAATGCGGGATGGCTCACCACTACGACTGCCAGCAATCTGGCGGCAGAAACGGCCAGAGTGGACGCCTTTGCCGGCATCTGTTCAGACACCGCTGGACGAATGGCTACTGCCACCAGCACGGATCTCGCAACGCTTCAGGGCTACGCCAATCGTGCGAAGCGTGACGAACTCGTAGCGAGCATTATGGCCAACATCCAAGTTCCAGCTGACGTCGTCAGCAAGGTCAGCACGAGTTGCAGTCGCGCACTATCCTGAAGCGCGGTAACGCGGCTCTTTGGGCATCCGACGAAACATAGGAGATCGTTATGAAAAACCTCATCCCCGCCCGCTTCTCTACGTACGACTTCACGCGCCTGTTGGTATCGCTTGCGTTTACTCTGGCGATTGCAGTGATTGTCTATTCGGTCCTCTTCGGAAGCATCCTGTAGTCGCCTGATCATGCGTGCATCCGGGCTACGAGGCTGGAAAACGTCCTGGATGGACGTTCGGGGTGCTGCGCCTTTGAAAAAAGCTGGTAAGCAATCCAGACATTAGATCTTTCAGGCGAGTAAAATGGAACCGGCGTTGGGAAGAGTTGGTCGGGACTTTATCCATGACACAGGCTCAGGCTTTCGCCTTCGCCATTCTGATCGGCCTGATGGCCGCATTCATTTGGGGACGGCTCCGCTATGACCTCATTGCCGTTCTCGCGTTGCTTGCCGCAGTTTTCACCGGGATAGTGCCCCACAAGGCAGCGTTTTCCGGCTTCGGCGACGACATTGTCATCATTGTAGCCAGCGCGCTGGTCGTCAGCGCCGCGATTGAGCGAAGTGGCGTCATAGAGGCACTCCTCCATCGGGCGGCGCCAAGCATGACCTCTGTCCAGGGTCAGGTTGTCATTCTCGTGACGACTGTCTCGGTTCTCTCCATCTTCATCAAGAACATCGGCGCTTTGGCGATGATGATCCCAGTCGCATTCCAGATGGCGCGCCGTTCGAAAGCCTCCCCGTCGTCTTTTCTCATGCCCATGGCGTTCGCTTCCTTGCTTGGCGGTCTCACGACTCTCGTCGGAACATCGCCAAATATCGTCGTCTCCCGGATGCGCGAGGAACTGACGGGCCGCCCTTTCAACATGTTCGATTTCACCCCCGTCGGCATAGGGCTTGCCGCAGCGGGCGTGATCTTTCTGGCGTTTGGTTACCGGCTGCTTCCAAAGGAGCGCAAGGCGGCCGCGACAATGGAGAAGGCGCTGAACATTAACGACTACATGACAGAGGCCCGCATCACAGCGACTTCGTCCGTCATCGGCAAGTCGATCCGTCACCTGTCGATCTTGTTGGACGAGGAGGTTCTGGTCACTGGCCTCATTCGCAATCGGGTCGAACCGCTGATGCCCCTGCCGGAGGTCATTCTCCATCAAGGCGATATCGTTCTGTTGGAAGGAGACCCTCAGGCGCTCGAACGGGGCATCAGTCGTGCGCGTTTGGAACTTGAGGGGCACGACCGCCCGACGGAAGCAAAGGGAGCAGATGAGGAGATTGCCGGAATTGAAGCAGTGATCGGCCCGAAATCAGTCTTGATCGGGCAAACCGCCAAACGTTTGGCGCTGCATGATCGCTTCAATATCAATCTACTCGCCGTAAGCCGAAGCAGCGAACGATTCACTGATCGATTGCGCGACATCGCGTTAAGACCAGGCGACGTTCTCGTTTTGAAGGGCGATCTCGTGCTTCTCCCGACCAGGCTGATGGAACTCGGTCTTCTTCCGTTGGTCGGGCGCGAAATCCGCTTGGGGAACCCCCGAAAAGGCCTGATGCCGGTGGTGGTCCTGGCTGGTGCCATGATGCTAACGGCATTCGGCCTGCTGCCCGTCACCACGGCCTTCTTTACGGCTGCCGTGCTGACGGTAATGCTCGGTTCACTTTCGCTTCGGGAAGCTTACGAGGCTGTCGATTGGCCCATACTGATAATGCTGGGCGCTCTCATTCCGGTCAGCGAGTCGATCCGTGAGACCGGTGGTGCCGACCTAATCGCCGGCGGCCTCGCTCAACTTGCTGCCACGTTGCCTCCCTATGGGGCCCTTGCAATGATCATGGTGGTCGCAATGGCCGCAACACCGTTCCTGAACAATGCAGCCACCGTTCTCGTCGTCGCGCCGATCGCTGTCACCCTTGCTCAGCGCCTTGGCTACAATCCGGACGCCTTTTTGATGGCAGTCGCGGTGGGGGCGGCTTGTGACTTTCTTACGCCTGTTGGACACCAGTGCAACACCTTGGTGTTGGGACCCGGCGGTTATCGTTTCAGCGATTATTGGAAGTTGGGGCTGCCGCTCTCATTCATTGTGGTCGTGCTGGGCGTGCCTCTGATCCTATGGTTTTGGCCACCCCTTTAGCGAAAGCGTCGTGTCAATTCCACTTTCAGGTTCACCGTGGTGGCACCCAAGGTCTGCCGGTGGCACGGGAGGCCAGCACGTCAGACGCGGAATTCTAGTGCTCATACTCCCGCGCTCGAGGGGCGGTGGCTGTTCGAAAATCTCGTAGACGGGCTGCTACTTGCGAGTTGAGGGCCAGCAGTCGCCGATCCGGACAGTAGAACGCCGAGTGGCGCCGACGGAGCGAGCTACTACCATCTGCCAGGAGACGTCAGCCAGATCAGCGCCAGAGACCCAGAGCTGCGGAGATGACGGACGCGCCGAGAATGCCGAGTTTGACGGAGTCAGAAGCTCGGCGATGAACAAAGTAGCGATGATGAACATGCCCAGGTTCCCTTCGAAGGAACCCCTACCTTGAAAACCGGCGGGTTGCACTTCAGTTAGGATCTCCCGAACGGGAACGCCACTTTCAATCGCCGAGCAACGCTGGTTGCTGCGCGCCTTCAGCCCCTCGACATGTTCGGAATATAGCTGGTCGTGCGCTGTCCCGCATCACGAGAGATGTTCTGCGCAAGCGTCCGGATTACCGTGGCGTTCGGACCGCTCATGTCATCGTTGAGGACTCCACGCAGCCCCCGCGACGGTGGTGCAGCAATGATCGTGCCTGTGTGAGCGGAGAGCGCAGTGTAGTCCGTCAGCAGACCGGAACGGCATCTGCTCAATCCGCTTTCCCGCACTTGTGTAATCAAGTCGCGCACTTCGAGACGACTGCGTGAGATGTCTGTTGTTTCGCCGACAAACGGCTGCCGTGACATGTCCGCCAGCTCGGCATCCACCAGGCCTGACGTCATGCCCTCCGACTTGCTTCGCCAGGGCGGACATGGTCCTGAAGTTCGGATTGGGGTGGGGCAGCGTCGCATTCAGGTCGGGGACGGCCTGCCGCGACTTTGAGCAAACTCGGTTGGAAACTGCCAATCCGAAAAGGCATTACCGAAGGACGGCCCGATGCGGAATTAGGTGCAGGGCCGCTCCTGCGCGCCGCTTAGCCCCAAACAAGTTACCGGTCTCTATCTTATTGAAACTATTGTCGTCAGAGTCTTGCGGTTAAATGTAAAACGACAGGGGACCGCCAGCTAAAATATCGCAACTTCTGCTAAACTAGCGAACCGCTGCGGCGTATCTATCGAAGGTTGGGTGCTGATCAGCATGATAGTCCGTCGGCATAACTGAACACTCCTGCTCCCGTTGGCCATCGAACAGACGGCGCCGCCAAACCGTGCCGCTACCGCACGGCTGCTCTCACCATTCAACACCGCGGCCACAACGCAGTCGCGGTTTCTTAATCGAGACCACGTTCCTGCCTGGGCCAAAGCAACGTCGTCATGAACATCGCATAGGCGATGGCCACCAGGATGTAACTTACTCGGGTGGAGAAGGAGTCGGCAGCAGACCCCGGAAGCGGTGACACGCCTGTTCCGAATACGAGGAGGAAAATCGTGAAGGCGCCCGCGTAAAGTTTGGCGGCAGGCGCATGCATGGCAGCACGACCGCCGAATACCAAGCCGGCCAGCAGTACCAATAGAAAAAGGAAACTGAGAGACGGCCGTACCTGAAGCAGTCCGAATGCGACGGACGCGGCCACGCCTCCAGTGACATTGGTTATCATGAGCCCAACGGCCGCGCGCGTGCTGGCTGCGGTGTCGAATTGTAAGAGCAGTGAAACGACGGTTATTGGAATGACAATCGCCGTAGCCAGACCGTCGCGGGTCAGACAGGCGATTACCGCGATCAGGAGTATGGCGGTATTAGCGGAAGCGTAGTGTGCCGCACGCGGATATGTCGTCGCCGTCGCAACCTTCAAGGGGGGGGCGCCACTGTCCGGGATAAGGGCATACGCCAGCCACATCAAAAGCATTCCGGTCAACACACTCTGCACCAGGATCATGAGGATAGTGTCGCCGAGATCCTCATTCAGGATTGTGAGGAGCGGCACCATAACCGCGATGACGAGGATAAGAAAGATTGTAGGACCGCCCCTGCCATTCGCCTGCTGGTAGAAACATCCAAAATAGATCAGTCCGAGCAGCAGCAACAGAACGGGCGGCCGGTCGCCAGTCAGAACCGTTACAAACTGCAAAAATGCTCCAACGACAAGAATCAGCACCGTGACTGCCAACGCCTTTTGCAGGGGCATTGGGCGGGAACTGGAGATCAGAAACTGTGCCGCAAACAAGGGCCCAAGGAAAGGGATTAGTGCCCCCGAATAGAGCAACCAGGAAAAGCCGACCGCAACGGCGATCGCTATACGCAAACCCTTGCGCTTTACATTAGCGCGGTCCTCATCGTACGCAAGTTGCATGTCAGCTGACATAGGTCAGAACCGACAGGATACGGATCCAGATGCGGCCAAGCGCATTGGTAACGGGATGGTCTCTGGTGTAGATTACGACATTCGCCTGCGACCCGTACCGTACCCCCTTGGGCCGTCCTTCGTTGAGGACTAGGCGTATGGGAAAACTCTGGGGTGCTCTCACCCATCCAGTCTCTGTAGAGATCTTGGGCAGCCCCGTCGCCGGGTCGACGCTTCCCTGAGCCACGCCCATCCCAATGCCCTCGACTGTGGCGGCGAAAATCTTACCCGGGAGAACATCGAAAAGCACCTCTGCACGGTCGCCGGCGACAACCATCTCGAGGCTGTTTTCCTTAAACGCAGCCGTGATCCAAATCGTGCCGGTATCGATAAAGGTCATCGCACTCTCACCAGCGCTGAGCATACCGCCAACAGAAAGCTGAAGATTGGTGACCACGCCTTCTGCCGGCGCTGAAACCGTCGTGCGCATCAGATCAAGCTGAGCCGTTGCAAGCGCCGCGAGCGCCTCCTTCAGCTGCGGATTATCATTTCCTGCGGGCCCAAGCTCCTCCCGAGCGCGCGCGAGGTCGGCTTCGGCCGCATCCACACCGGCATCCGCCTGATCCAGCGCGGCCTCGGCCTCGTCATACTTGGCCTGCGCGTAGATACCGCGCCTCACCAGTTCCATGGCGCGGGTGGCTTGGTCCTGAACGTGGACCCGGACTGCCTTCGCCTCCACCACTTTAGCCTGGGCCGCATCGACGGCCGCTGTCGAAGCGCCGATCGTCTGACCGACACCTGCAAGGCGCGCTTCCGCCTCCGCAACGGCGAGCCGGTGCTGTTCCGGGTCCAGGCGAAACAGCATCTGGCCGGTCGTCACGGCGCTGTTGTCGGTCACGCCCACTTCAATGACTCGCCCAGTGACCTCCGGCGCAATTGCAACGACATATGCACTGACGGTTGCCTGCGAGGAAGAAGGAGTGCGGCGCTCCATGAAAACCGTCACGACGAACAGAAGGAAGGCTGACAGGAGTACAGTAATCGCGACCCTGCGCTGCGGGTTTTTCTCCTTCAGAGGCGCGTGCACTTTATTTGGAGCGTCATCATGAGAGGCTCCAGTCGCATCCGACACCATGACGTTTCCCCTAAGATCACGCGGTCGTCGCGTTGGGATAGCAATCTAGTCCTAAGCGGTCACCGTCGCAACGGGCGCCGACGCCCTGCCTAACCGAGGGAATTCGTATAACCCTAAAGGGCGAGGCCACATCTGGCTTCTCGGGCGACCTGTCCGATGCGCGTCCAGCGAGCACTTTCGCCTCTGTCTTGCAGTAAGCGCGAATTAGGTAAATAGTTCGCCTGAGACCAAGCTATCTGGTAAATCCAGTTGACTGGGAAGGGGCGCAATGATGGAGCCGAACGTGACAACCCCTGAGCGGCCCCCATCGCTCTTGAGAATGCTCGATTCAGCTCTTCAGATCGGACTGGTTGCCTTACTGATCTTTGCCTGTAGCCGCATCATATTGCCCTTTACTGGCATCCTGCTCTGGTCGGTTATCCTCGCGGTCATGCTCTATCCGCTGCACCAACGTCTGGTCGGGCGGGTCGGCAATCGCTGGTCGGCGACATTAATCGGTTTGGTCAGCGTCGCGCTGATGCTCGTACCATTGGTTATGGTGGTGACATCGCTTGGATCTTCTATACTTGAGTTCGTCTCGGGCCTGCAAGACAGTAGCCTCACGGTGCCGCCGCCGCCGGCATGGCTTGCCGACCTGCCGTTGGTCGGAAAGAAATTGACGGAGACATGGGGGCTCGTCGAGACGAATATGCCGGCGGCGCTCGCCAAATACGGCAAAGTGCTGGGTGGGGTTGCATCTTCGCTGGCGTCGTTCGCGGGCGGTTTGGCCGCCGGTCAACTGTCGTTCGTACTTTCGTTCGCAGTCGCTGCAGTGCTAATAGCCTATGGCGAAGGAGCCACCGAATTTGCCAGTCGCCTGTTGGAACGTATTACCGGCAGCAAGGCACAAGGCCCCCGGCTGGTGGCGATGACCGCCGCGACGATCCGAGGTGTGGCAGTCGGCGTAGTCGGCGTAGCGGTCATCCAGTCCCTGCTGATCGGGATAGGTTTTTTCGCCATAGGTCTTTCATCAGCCGGAGTTTTGACGCTCGCGGTGCTATTGTTTGCCATCGTGCAGGTGCCGGCGTTGCTGATAACACTACCTGTCATAGCCTATGTTCTTGCAACGGAAGCCACCACGCCGGCGATCATCTTTTCGATCTGGACCGTCATTGCCGGGCTCAGCGACAACCTCCTCAAGCCATTGATGCTCGGCCGCGGACTTGAAGTTCCAATGCCGATCATTCTCATGGGGGTGATTGGCGGCATGATCGCTGACGGGCTTCTTGGGCTGTTTGTTGGCCCTGTGCTCTTGGCGGTTGGCTACGTACTGCTCATGGAGTGGCTCCGGTACGACCCCATTGGGAGCAGGCCGCGCACTGAGGATCCGCCGACATGATCACGATTATTGCTCTGGGTTTGCTCGCAATGTCGGCATGTCTTGCATTTCAGGTACTGGCATCGGTGTTCGCAGCCCGTTACTTCGCCCAGGCCTCCCGGCAACCGCTCGGTCCTAAGCCGCTGCGCGGGATTTTCCTTCAATTCTCGATTCTGATGGTGGTGCTAATGATGGGCAACATCGTCCAGATCGCATTTTGGGCATTTCTCTACAGATTGCTCGGTGCATTTGCGGACTTTGAAACGGCGATGTATTTTTCGGGAGTAACCTTCACTTCGCTTGGTTATGGTGACGTTGTGCTGCAGGGCCGAATGCGGCTGCTTGGGCCACTTCAGGCTGCCAACGGTCTGATGATGTTCGGGATCACCACAGCTCTCTTCATCTCCGTTATCCAGCAGGTCACCGCCAAATGGAACGCCGCGGAGTCAGTCCGCACGAACGTCGGTGGTTAAGTCGTCCTCCGAAGATCGAGTAGGGCTGTTGGCCCCATTCCAGAAGGAAGTTTCTGATCCGGTCCATTTCCCGAGCCGGCTTCAGAGCATTTGTTAATGCGGTTTCTGAGGGACGCACCTGGGATGACGGGAGAAGGCAACTTTTCTGGGTGCGGCAAAAGTCATGCAAGCCATCACCGTCGTTATGTTTCGAGGTGTGACTGTGTTGGTGAACGGATGATCACGATTGAGGTCGTCGTAAGGTCCGTATTGACGGTGACAGCCACGCTTATTGCGGCCCTCATCATTGGGCAGCTTGGGCTTGAGCGATCTAAAGCTTCGTCAACGGCCGTCAAGACAATGCCCGCCCCATGCAGAGTGGCAAATTCCCTAATCAGATAGGATGAATTGCACGGTAATGCGGCAGATGTACCATAGAGCCAAACCGTTGCTTTGGACACGCGGCGACATCCGTTTGCTCGTACTCTGCTCTATGTGTTGGCAGAAATACATCTTCGGGCGATCATTGCTACATCGACCATGGCGAATCCTATAATTCGTATGTGCAGCCCGCAGACACCCGTGAGTTCCAAAGATCCGAAGACGATTAGCCGCAATTGCATTCTAATTCAACCTACACTTGAGTGAGAAGGATCGTTGCGATGTCAAGTGCGCCGGCCAACCTGCCTGGGCAGGGAAAGATCCTAAGCATCGTCAGGATATCTATCGCAGAGAGTTCAATCAGTAGACGCTTCGTTCGCGGAATGTTGGCGCTCTTGATTCTCTCTGCGACACCAAGCGCCTCGTCCTGGGCCCAGGACACGAGCGCCTCGAATTTGCAGTACAGCAGGGAAGCCTTGCAGCAGGCATTACAGACGAAAGAACAGTACGATATGCCAGGCCTGCGCTTCGCCATAGCAAAGTCCACCTTGCGGGCTGGCGCAGAACAGCTTCTTGACGACGTTGCTGCCGTGCTGATGAAGTTCCCTGACTGGAGTTTGAGAATTGTCGTTCACACCGATGCGAGCGGCGATGCAGAAACCAACCAGCGCCTTTCGCAAGAACGTGCCGAGATGATCAAGGCAGCGCTGGTCAAACGAGGGATTTCCGCCGACAAGTTGATGGCCTCCGGTGCCGGTCAGACTCTGCCAGTTGCCAGCAACAAGACGGCTGAAGGTCGAACTCTCAACCGAAGGGTCGAACTCATTCGAGTTATTGACTCCCCGGAAGCCAAGAAGCTTCTCAAATCCATGTCGGACTATCTGGCTGCACAGAAGGCCCTGTCGTTCAGCTATGACTCCAACCTTCAGGTCGTCACCAACGCAGACCAGAAGCTTGGGCTATCGAGCTCCGGTACCGTGAACCTTAGCCGGCCAGATCGGGTGCATACGACCCGTTCCGGCGGTTTTGTCGATACCGAGACCCTGTTCGACGGAAAAACACTCACGCTCCTTGGAAAGAACGTCAACAAGTACACGCAGGTAGAAATGCATGGGACAGTTGATCAGCTGATAGACGAATTGAAGGACAAGCACGGCCTGCCATTGCCGGCCGCAGACCTGCTGATGACCAATTCATATGAGGAGCTGATGACGGGCGTCTATGACGCTAAGGACCTGGGAAGCGGCTTCGTCAACGGCAAGGAGTGCGATTCACTCGCCTTCCGCAAGGACGACGTGGACTTCCAGATCTGGGTCGCACAAGGCGAACAACCGTACCCCTGCCGGTTGGTCATCACCTCCAGCAAGGTCAAGGGAGGGCCGGAATACAGCATCCAGATCAGGGACTGGAAATCCGGGGACGGTGTGCCCGCGGATGATTTCGCCTTCGAGAACACGACAAACGCCGAAAAGGCCGACGTTAACGACCTCAAGCAGAAAATGAGCGAAATGCCGGATAACTTCGTGATGGGAGATGGAAAATGACTTTCCTTAAGCGCATCGGAATCATCTGGCTCGCTTTCGCCGCTGTACTCTGCATCGGCGACTTGACGAACAACACGCCAAGCTTAGCGGACCTCAGCTTTGTCACCCCTGCCATCGCCAGAGTTGGCCGACCGTTAACGCCAGTCAGCGTGGCCGGCGTTGCTCGCCGGACCACGCGACGTTGTGCGGCGAATGTCTACAACTGCTAGCCAATGCCAGTTCCCCTCCCTTGGTGCCACTCCTCGGCAACTGTCGGTTCCGACAGTTGCCGAACTGGGTTTGCGGTGGACGTTGCACGAAGAATGAATGCGTGAGGGACCTCAGCTTCAGCTCTGCACGCTAGAGACAGCTCTGTCGACGGAAGGCTTCGCCTGGTCGCCCATGCGACTACTCGTGCGGACGCGATGAAAGCCTGACCGAGCGTATTAAACAAATGTCGGGGGCTGCCGTTTCGGACTGACGGGCTGGCCTCTACTCTATCGGGAGGCAGGGGCAGAGATCAGATGAGCTGGAACAGGTTATACAGGCTCAAGAACTACATGCGATCCTCGCTCTGGATCATCCCTTTCCTCGCACTCGTCGCCGAGCAAGTTCTCTTCCGAATGGTGATGGCGTCCGACGAGTGGACACGATGGGTACCCCCGTGGCCCTTAAGCGTCGAGGGCACTGTCGCTGCTATGCAGGCAATCATCAGCCTCGCGCTTTCGTTCATCGTCTTCACGTTCGGATCTTTGCTTGTCGCAATACAAATTGCGAGCGGACAACTTACGCCGCGCATCATCGCAATCACCCTGCTGCGCGACAATGTTATTCGCTTCACCGTCGGGTTGTTCATCTTCACGCTGCTCTTCGCGATCGGCGTAATAAGTCGTGTGAATACGTCGACACCACCCTCAATCGTGTGGATCTCGGGCGCACTGGGCGTGTTGTCGTTGGCTGCCTTCCTCTATTTTATCGATTACTCAGCACGTTTGCTACGTCCAGTCAGCATCATCCATCGCGTCGCGGAGCAAGGCTTCGCCATGATCGAGGAGGTGTATCCTGACGCCCTAAGAGAGACGAGCGAAACACAACGGTCGTATGGTTCACTTGGTGTACCAGACAGAGTGGTGACGCATGCCGGCACATCGGACATTATTCTTGCGGTGGACATAAATTTCCTGACCACCCGCGCAACAAGGGTTGACGGTGTCATCGAACTTGCCGCTCGGATTGGCGACTTTGTCTCTTACGGCCAACCGCTGTTCCTGCTCTACGGCGGAACCGCGACAATCCCGGCCAATGACCTCCGTGGCAGTATTGCGTTTGGGCGCGAGCGTACTATTGAACAGGATCCGACCTTTGCCTTCAGGGTTATCGTCGATATCGCGACCAAGGCACTTTCGAGAGCGATCAACGATCCGACGACGGCTGTGCTAGCTATTGACCAACTGCATCGTTTGCTCCGCAGTGTCGGTAGCCGCGATCTGCGTGACGGCAGTTCCCGCGACCCGCAGGGGCGCGTGCGGGTGATGTACCGAATGCCCGATTGGGAAGACTTTGTACAATTGACGTGTCGAGAAATCAGGATCTATGGCGCCGACAACCTTCAGATCGCTCGACGGCTTCGCGCTATGATCGACAATCTTGAAGACGTCTTGCCCGACAGCCGAAAACCGGTCTTGCGGCTTGAGCGCGAACTACTCGACCGAATGATCGCCAAGGTCTACCTGCTTCCCGAAGATGCTGCGCTCGCCCGGATCGCGGACACGCAAGGTCTAGGCGGATCTGCGGATGCATAAAAATCGGCGCAGAGCTCTTTATGAGTTCCGCCGCCGTTATCTACATGTTGCCCCTCGCTTTTCGACCGAGGCAGAAAGAAACGGCCGCATTCTTGATAACCGGAGCAAATTGCGTGCCAGACTGCCAGACTGCCAGACTGGCTGACGGGAAGTGTGCGTAAGTGAAGGCTGGCCGCGTTGGGTGGCGCCAGGGGGATTCCGTGCCGGACGCAAATCATGATTCCCTTTCGTCCATGGCCAAGACGCGCCTTGCCTCGCCCGAACATGCCGATACGCCTTCGCCGAAGGCGTTGCACGGGGGTTGTCACGTTGTCTGTGGCTCAAAGATTGACGAATAATTTTGCGGGATGAGCGAACCGACCCTCAGCTACAAGAACCAAGCAACGTGACATCGGCACATCGGCGATCGCAACTAGCGTATGTGCTCCCAGTCAGGCTCGGTCGTAGGTAAGGACGTCAGCAAAGGTGGTTACGAAATTGCGCGCCCGTTCCTTGACGAGCACCTCGGTCCACTCATTGGTTCCTCGCATGACATCGCCATGCTGTCGGGTAGCGGCGCAACGGAAAAATTTATCCTTGTCTTGCCTTGCGATTGGCATAGCGCCTGTCGCGGTTGGCCTTTCGCACCGCCTCATCTTCGATCACCCGCGCTATACGCGCGTTTTCGGCAATCGCCCGCGCTTCGGTTTCGGCGGCTGCTGCCGCCTCAATGGCTGCCTGCCGCGCTGTCGCCTCGGTCTCGATACGCTTTTGTTCCTCAAGCTTCAGACGCTCGCGTTCAACGCGCCGCTCTTCACAAGCGGTGGAAAGGGCTTCGCGCTCGGCCTGCCTTGCCATCCTCCCTGGTTCTGCTGCAGTCCTTGCCGCTCGGTAGGCGTTCAAGAGAGCAGCTTTGGCGTCTGCCGATGCGGCTCGGCGGTCGGAGATGTCGTTTTTTCCGGCGTTCTTCATTCGTATCCCAATAGTAAGTGCGTCAGAGATCAGCGTGCGTTGGCGCGTTTGGCGATGAGGTTGCGTGTCGCCGACAAGCGGTCGGCCAACTCCTTTGCAAGGCGCTCCTCTCGAAGCCGAAGAGTCTTGGCATCCCGGGCCTGAGCAACGGATTCCACCTCTTCCATCGCGTTGTTTTTGGAGAAGAACTGCGTCTGGACTTTCATGAAGGCGATCTCCGCCTGCTGACGGGATTTGCTATGTGCTTCTTTCATTGGAACCTCAACTAGTTCGGCGTAGCGAACAAAAAAGGCCAGGCGAAACGCCCGGCCTTGTTGAAACTGCTTCCGGCAATGCCAGTACATCCGTGGTCAAAGGGAAGCGAATCTCAATTTTAGGCAGACTGCAGATTGGTAGCAGACATCTTGCCCGACTTATTGTCGCGCTCGAGCTCGAAGCCGATCTTTTGCCCTTCGACGAGTTCGCGCATTCCAGCGCGTTCGACGGCGGAGATGTGCACGAACGCGTCTGCGCCACCGTTATCAGGCTGGATGAAGCCGAAGCCCTTGGTGGAGTTGAACCATTTTACTGTGCCTGTGGTCATGATGAACCCTTTCAAAGCATAGAGTGAGGGACCGCTCAGCCTATGCTGAGCAGGTGGAAACCGACTGTTTTTGAAAGGGAAGTTCGCTTAAGGCGCGGTGCCAATCGCGCGGTAGACAAAGCTCGGCAAGCAAAAGATCGATGCCGCATCTATAAGGGACTGGGATTGCCGCGTCAACGATTAGTTTTTGTCGCGACGGATTTTCGCATTAAGGTTGTGAATGCCCAACCGTTGCGTTCGGCAAGACCTCCGCCCTTCTCAACGGGGAGCGGCGGGCCGCCCATCAGCCTGCAATCAAGCTCAAGCTCGCGCAGCGCGCCCGCGAAGCTTTTCTGTCACCATGGGGCGATCGGTTCTTCGTGGGGACCCGCAGGCTCCAGACCTGGCGATAATCATTGATATGGCATCCCGGGAGACCGACTCGACGCCCTCGCCTCCGCGTCTCAGTTGCGGTTACGAGCCTGATCAGGTCGTTGCGGACAAACTCAGAGTTTCTTCACAGACGATCACAGTTTGCTACCACCCCAACGTGCGTTGAAAGCGTGCCGGTGCACCGCGTCAGTGGGTCCTTACCCCCTTGGTCACGCGATCGTCGACCCGAACCTCTGGCGATCCCACCGCCTGCGGTTGCTTTGCCGGGAGTTTTCAATAACTTGCGCTTTCATTAGAAACCAGTCGGAGCGTGCACAATCCTTGCACGCAAGCCCACGCCGCAATGAATGAAGTCTATGAACTCGTCATGTGAATCAACTGCAAGCTCGGACACACATACCGAGCCCTTGGGATTGCCACGGTCTCGATTCGACACGACCACCATGCGACAGAAAGACGCCCATCTGTGGCGTGAGTCGATCGGCGTACTGTTCGATACGCGGCTTCGGGCGCCGACCGAAGACCCATTTTTTGCCAGTGTCGATGCCGCCCTGATCGGAGGCGTCGGCGTTGCACGCACCCGATCGACAAGCCAAGATTTCGATCGATCCCGTTACAAAATCGCCCGGGACGGCATGGATGGGTATCTCGTACAGTTCTATCTCAGCGGTGAGAGCGGAAGCCGTCGAACCTCCGGCACTGTCGCCCGCCCTGGCGATCTTTATGTGATCGATATGGCGCAGCCGCTCGCGACATCCACCATCGATCATGAGCATCTCAGCCTCGTCATTCCGCGCCAGATGCTGGCCCCCCGCCTGAAGCGCCCGGACGACAATCATGAATTGGTCCTACCAGCGAAAATGCCGCTCGTTTCGCTGTTGAGGGACACGCTCGGCAGCCTTCACAAGCAGCTGGATCATATCTCCGTCGGCGACGCGGAAGCGGTCCTGTCTCCACTGCTTGATCTTGCCGGCGCTGCGATAAACAGCCAGACGAGCGAAGGCAATGCAGCGAGCGTCGGCCATGCGCTGTCGATCGCGGTCAGGCGCTACATAACCGACCACTTGCTCGAACCCGATCTGACCGTAGAGCGTGTCATGGCCACATTCGCGCTGTCGCGCCGAACGGTCTACCGCCTTCTGGAACAGGTTGGGGGATTTTCGGTTTTCCTGGCGCAGCAGCGCCTGCGGCGCGCCTTCATAAACCTTCGATCGCCGGATTATAGACATGTCGCGATTGCGGACCTCGCCTTAGCCCATGGTTTTACCAACGCGGCAAATTTCAGCCGCGCATTTCGCCGCGAATTCGGCCTGTCGCCGCGGGAGCTACGCCATCTTTCGGCGTACCATCCGGCCCTGCTGAAATCCTCACCCGGATTGTCGGCGACCGACTGGTCGCAATGGATCGGCCTGATCGGGCGATAGGGACCTGCACGGCAAACGGTAGGCGTGGCGTCGAGACCGCCGATTTGGCAATAAATGCAGGGTCATTGGCACGGGGTGCGCATTTCCGCGCCTGACCGCCTCCGCCAATTGAAGACGGCGCTTTCTCCGAGCTAACACGAAGCGCGCCTGCCATGGCGCGGTTTTTGTTGAGAGAAATTCGTCATGACAAGCTACCGATCGGCCAGTGCCGCACGCTCCCGCAGCCCGGCCGTTCACAGTGCAAGCGGCGGCAGCACCTCGGCGATGCTGTCTGATCGCATCGTCGAACGAACGCGCGTCGCAGCGCCGGCTGAGCCGGGACCGAAGGATGCAAAGCTGCGCGGGTTTTGGCGCAATCAGGTCCGGTTGCTGGCAGCGTTGACCTTTCTTCTTTTCGGCCTTCTGGCTGCGGCGGGAGAGGCGTTCGCATCGAAAGGGTGCGAGGATATCGTTGCGGATCTCAACGGGAAAGAGGTCGGCTTCTTCTCGGGGACCTATCCAAAAACGGACTTTGAAACCACGGACCAGCTCCATATCGACCTGATCCGCAATCCGACCTACGTGGATTACGGATACTTTTCCGCGGTCGCCCAAATAGGCGCCCAATACATGTCGGTCGAGAATCAGGCAGGCACGGTAACCGGCGACGAATCCGCATCGATATCAGGGAAAGACCTCGTTCAAGGTGGTCTCTTCGTCGAAACCATAAACTATAGCACCACGACATCCCCCTGGCGTATGGAGGTGGTCTGTGTCACGAAGAGCAATCCTGGAGACGCCTTACTTTCCGCTCTTGTCCTGTCGAGCGGCACGCTCGAGCCTGCCTTCGACACCAGCAGACACAGCTATACGGCCACCGTGGCCCACAGCGTTTCCACCCTTGCGGTAACACCGTCCGCCACCGGCGCCACTGCGACGATGACGATCAACGGGGTCAGCGCTGTGTCGGGCGCATCGACGAATGTTCCGCTCGATGTTGGCAGCAACACAGTCGATATCATCGTCACAACCGAAGACCGCATGACCAGGAGGATTTATCGGGTGGTCGTCACGCGCGCCGCACCTCCCACGATCACCGGTATCACCCCGTCCACCGGAAGTACGGCCGGTGGACAGTCCGTGACCATCACCGGCACCAACTTCATCGGTGTGAGTGCCGTTACCTTCGGCGGCACGGCTGCCACCACGTTCACCGTCGACAGCGCCACCCGGATTACCGCCATTGCGCCGGCACGAACGGCCGGACCGGCCGATGTGACCGTGACGACCGTCGACAACACCTCCGTGACGCGCGCGAACGGCTATACCTACGGCTCCACGCCGGTCGTCACTGCCGTCAAGCCGGTCAACACACCCGCACGAACCTACGCGATCGGCGCCTCGCTGATGTTCGACGTGGATTTCGATCAGAAGATCGCCATCAGCAACGGAGTCCCGCACCTCAAGGCCGTCCTTGGCGCTGTCGAGCGACGGATGAACTTGATCGGATATGGCTGGAGCACCATGAGGTTCGCCTACACGGTTGTCGAAAACGATCTCGACGAAGACGGAATCGCGATCGGGTCGATGTCGCTCGAAGGCGCCACAATCAAGGATTACTACCACGTAGCGGACGCAGACGTAACACTGCGCAACATTGCCGACACGTCTGACATCAGGATCGACGGCGTCCGGCCAACGGTCGCTTCAATCAAGCCCGGTGCGACGGGCACGGTGTTCGATGTCGCGTTTTCCGAACCGGTCACGGCCGTGGACATCGGCAAGTTCACCCTGGCGAAAACGGGAACGGCACAAGGCACGATCGACAGCGTGTCGGGATCGGGCGGGTCCTATCGAGTTCATCTGGCGGATGTTTCAGGAGACGGCACCTTGGCTCTCAGCCTGTCCGCCGGCACGGGCATAAAGGATATCGCCGGCAACGAGATGACAAGCGCGTTCACCGGCGGCACGCCCATGATCGTCGCGCCCTCCAGCGATGCCAGCCTCTCGGGCATTGGCCTATCAGACGGCGCGCTCGCTCCCGGCTTCGACGCGGGCACCACCAGCTACACGGTCTCGGTGGGCAACAACGTGGCCAACATCGCCGTCACGCCGGCCAGCACACATCCCGGCGCCATCGTCTCGGTCAACGGAGCCGTCGTCTCGGCGCCGGGCAGCGTTCCCGTCAGCCTCCAGGTCGGCGACAACGCCATAAGCATCGTGGTTACGGCGCAGGACGTCGTCACGAAGGCGACCTACGACATCGTCGTCAATCGCGCGGGTGCAGTTCCGGACGCACCGACAGCCGTCAGCGCTGTGCCGGGTGACGGCGAGGCGACGGTCAGCTTCACCGCCCCTATGAACGCGGGCACCACGCCGATCAGCATCTACACCGTGACGGCTGATCCAGGTGGTGCCGTGGCAACCGGCGGATCGAGTCCCATCACCGTGAAGGGCCTTGCAAACGGCACGGTCTACGCCTTCACAGTCACGGCCACCAACAGCATCGGCCCCGGTCCGGTCTCCCATCTGTCCGGTTCGGTCACACCAAAGCCTGCTCCGGTCGCCAACGCTGTGAGTGCGACGGTTGCGGCGAACTCCACGGCCAATCCGATGACGCTCAGCCTCAGTGGCGGCGCGGCGGACGCGCTGGCCATCACCCAGCCGACGCACGGTGCGGCTGCGGTTTCGGGACTGGCGATCACCTACACCCCGACACCTGGCTACTCCGGTTCCGACAGCTTCACCTATACCGCCACCAACACCACCGGCACGTCCGCCGCCGCGACCGTGACGATAACCGTTTCTGCGCCGACCCTCACCTTCTCGCCGCCGGCTGGCGCCCTATCGGGTGGAACGGCCGCGACCGCTTATGGCGGCGTCACCGTTACGGCCGCAGCCGGCACCGCACCCTACACCTACGCCGTCAACGGCACCCTGCCCGATGGGCTGACACTCGACCCACCGTCCGGTCTTATCTCGGGAACGCCGACGACCGCCGGAGACTACACCTTCACGGTCACGGCCACCGACGCCAACAACGCCACGGGGACAGCGGCCTACTCGATCGCGATCGCGGTCGAGGCGCCGACCGTCGGCGATGTGAGCGCGACGGTCGCGGCAAACTCCACGGCGAACGCGGTAGCGCTCGATCTCGGCGGCGGGGTTGCCGATACGCTGGCCATCGGGACGTCGCCATCCCACGGCACAGCTTCAGTTTCGGGACTTGCGATCAGCTATACACCGACACCAGGCTATTCCGGCTCCGACAGCTTCACCTACACCGCCACCAACACCACCGGTACGTCGAATGCGGCGACTGTGACCATCACCGTTTCTGCGCCGACCCTCAGCTTCTCGCCCGTGGCCGGCGCCTTGCCCGGCGGTACCGCCAAAACCGCCTACAGCGGCGTCACGGTCGCGGCATCAGCCGGCACCGCCCCCTACATCTACGCCGTCAACGGCACGCTGCCGGACGGGTTGACGCTCGATCCAGCGTCCGGCCTCATATCGGGAACGCCGATGACCGCCGGGGACTACCCGTTCACGATCACGGCCACCGACGCCAACAACGCCACGGGGACGGCAGCCTACTCGATCGCCATTGCGGTCGAGGCGCCGACCACCGGCAATGTGAGCGCAACGGTCGCAGCGAACTCCACGGCCAACCCCGTCACACCAGATCTCGGCGGCGGGATCGCCGATACTCTGACCATCGGCACGCAGGCGACGCACGGCACGGCTTCGGTGTCGGGACTGGCGATCACCTACACCCCGACACCGGGCTATTCCGGCTCCGACAGGTTCACCTACACCGCCACCAATGCCACCGGCACGTCCACGGCGTCGACGGTGACGATCACCATCACCGCCCCCACCCTCAGTTTCTCGCCCTCAGCGGGCACGTTGACCGAGGGTATCGTCGGGACAGCCTATGACGTCACCCTCGTCGCGTCGGCCGGCACCGCGCCCTATCGCTATGCCGTGACTTCAGGCGCACTGCCTGCAGGCCTTGCGCTGGATGGCATCACCGGTCGCATTTCGGGGATGCCGACGACGGCCGGAAGCTACAATTTCACCGTGACAGCGACCGACGCCAACAACGCAACGGGAACCGCAAGCTACTCGATCGCCATCGTCATCCAGGCTCCGACAGCCAAAGATGTGCGGGCGACTGTCGCAGCAAACTCCGCAGCCAACCCGATCAGGCTCGATCTCACCGGCGGCCCAGCGAATTCCGTGGCCATCGGCGCCCAGCCGGCGCACGGCACGGCCGCCGTGTCGGGACTGGCGATCACCTATACCCCGACACCGGGCTATTCCGGTTCCGACAGCTTCACCTATGTGGGCACCAACGCCACCGGCACCTCGCCTGCCGCAACGGTGGCGATCACAGTGACAGCACCGACTCTCACCTTCTCGCCGCCGGCTGGTGCGCTGGCGAGTGGAACCGCCGGAGGCGCCTATAGCGGCATCACCGTCACCGCCTCGGCCGGAGGCGCGCCCTATCGATATGCGATCACATCGGGCCAGCTTCCTGCGGGCCTCGAGCTCGACGGCGCGACCGGCGCGATCGGCGGCACTCCAACCCGGGCCGGAAACCACGATTTCACCGTGACGGCGACAGATGCCAACAACGCTGCGGGAACCGCGCGCTATTCGATCGTGGTTGCAGCGGCTCCGGTCGATTTCACCTTCGAGCCACCCGCTGGAGCGCTCGCGGAAGCAATGGCCGGCGAGGACTACAGCCAGCCGATCGCCGCCAAAGGCGGAACCGGCCCAATGCTCTATCGCCTTGCATCCGGCGCCTTGCCCAAAGGCATGGTCCTCAACGTCTCAACGGGTGAACTGACCGGCCCGCTGGCCGCGGACGCCGGAGGCAGTTACACGTTTGTGATCGAGGTTCGCGACAGCAACGGCGCAACGGGAACGGTAAGCTACTCCGTGAAAGTCCAGGCCCGCGCGATCACCGTCACCGACAAGGTGGTCGATGTCCCGACCGGATCGGCGCCGCCGGACGTCTATCTCAATCGCGGCGCCACCGGTGGTCCGTTCATCGCGGCCGAGGCGACCGTTGTCGAGCCGGCCCAGGCCGGAACGGCGTCCATCATCCAGGGCGAGTTGGCACAGGTTGGTCCGGCGGTAGCCCCGATTGGCTGGTATCTGAAGTTCACGCCCAACAAGGCCTATTCCGGTCGGGTGCGCATCGGCTTTCGTATGGTCAGCGCGCTTGGTACTTCCAACACCGGGACCGTGACCTACAATCTCGCCTTCGATGCGTCCGGGCATGCCGCGGAGATCGATGCGCTCGTGCGTGACTTCGTGCGGACGCGGCAGAACCTGATCGCCTCGACCATCAAGGTGCCGGGTCTGCTCGACCGGCGGCGGATGGCCGCGGGATCAGACACGGTCACCACGCGCATGACACCTTCCACCGATGGCGTCACACTCGGCTTTTCCACCAGCCTTGCCCAAATGGAGGCCGCGCGCGACAGGGCCGATGGGGTTGACCAGGCTGAAGCCTCGCCCTTCAACATCTGGCTCGACAGCACGTTCCTGATGCACCGCCGCAAGGACGACGACGACAGGTGGGGCAACTTCGGCATGGTCTCGCTTGGCGCAGACTATCTGCTGTCGGAGAAAGCACTGCTCGGCGTGTCCTTCCATTACGACCGGATGACCGACCCGACCGACGAGGATGCGGAGCTGT
>NZ_FNGR01000089.1:0-1224 GCF_900103045.1 Ensifer sp. YR511 | reverse complement strand
TGGCGCAGACTATCTGCTGTCGGAGAAAGCACTGCTCGGCGTGTCCTTCCATTACGACCGGATGACCGACCCGACCGACGAGGATGCGGAGCTGTTCGGCGATGGCTGGCTGGCCGGTCCCTATGCCTCCTTCGAACTCGGCAAGGGCATCTTCTGGGATTCGAGCCTGCTCTATGGCGGCTCGTCCAACACCATCGACACGACTGCCCTTGACGGCACGTTCGACACGCGCCGGTTTCTGCTGGACACGGCGGTCAAGGGGCAATGGCAGCTTGATGATGCAACGGTGTTTACGCCGGCGCTGCGGGCCGTCTATTTCTCTGAAACGGTTGATGACTACGGGGTGAGGAATGGCACCGGCGACGAGATCGACCTCAAGGGCTTTACCGAAGAGCAGCTGAGGGTGAGCCTGGGGGCGGAGATCGCCCGGCCGTTCACCCTCGATAACGACAGGATCCTGACACCCAAACTCGGCGGCACGCTCGGATACTCCGGCCTTGATGGGGCGGGCCTCTTCGGTTCGTTCTCGGCCGCCCTGTCGCTGCAAACTGGGGAGAGCTGGTCGATTGACACCGGTCTGCTATTCAACATCGAAGGCGACGGCGAGACATCTGCGGGCGCAAAGGTTGGCGTCAGGGGACGCTTCTGAAGAAGCTATCAGGCATCGCTACTGCATCCAATCTCTTGAAGCGATCGGCGACCATTAGTCCACGTGCTTGGATTGACGTTGCTATCGGCAATTTTGTGGAGGACAATGGCGGATCCTGGATCTGAGAGGCGGCAGCCATTGGACTTCGAGAAAATCGGCCGAGCACGCCTCATGATACGGCTGCCACGACACCGCAAACAGCTCTCAGAATTGCGATTTCTGGCATTGAGCACTCTGATCGAAGCCTACGGCCTAGCTGTAGTCACTCGCAATGAGTTGAGCGAGCATGCCATGTCTGATGAACCGCTGAAGGCTGAATACACCGACAAATGCCAGGCGATCGAAGACGAGGTGGTGACGTTGCTCACTAATATAAGCCCTCGTTTCGTCAATTGACTCCAGCTGCGGCATTGGCTGCGGTGGGCAATGGAGTTGCCCCCAAAAGACCGGACATGCTCAGGTTTGAGATTGCGAGTTGATGAACTCGCGCGGTGATTGATATCCTAAAGCACTATGCGGGTGAAGATTGTTGTAATGCTCGAACCAGAACGGCAGTTGAGCGATGACTGTTTCAG
>NZ_FNGR01000063.1:0-18922 GCF_900103045.1 Ensifer sp. YR511 | reverse complement strand
GCAAATTCGATCCGACGCCTCCCAAACAACGACGAGCGCTGCCCGCACGTCATCGCCATAAACCCGGCGCCCTGGTCGAGGACCACCCTTCGCCGGTTCGCGTTCTCCTCGCAGCAGTCGCATCGCATGCTTGCGATGAAAGCCCGTGAGCGCCACGAACTCGTCTAACATCCTCGCCTTCTCGGCCCGCCCGCCTAACACATAGCGACAACTGATCGCCGCCACCAATTCCGCACGTGTCGCCATGCTTACCTTCCTCATCACAGCTCCCGAGGTTGATTCGTCGGGAGCAATTTAGATGAGGCAATAACCCATTCTCAGGGAGCAGTTCAGGCGAGGCAATGCGCGTCTCATCCTGATCGCCGCGCTATAACCTCCCCCTTTTCTGCTGCACCTTCGGACCGCCGTCAGCCAATGCCGGTTTGTCGGCTAGGCTCCTCTACCCCAGTCGCGACCTTCGAGGCCAGTGAGGATGCTCTCGATCAATATCGCTCAACGACAATATCCGGACTGCGTGCGTGCTAACGTCGACGACGACGAGGCGACGAAACTTCGCTCCCAATCGCCCTTTCGTAGATGGTTCCTCATTCGGGGAAGCCGCGGCGCAAATCGCTGGAACGAAACTGTGGTTTGTATGTTTGGCTGGCCGAGGAGTGCACGGAGATGCGCATGGACACGTCGGCGCGAGATGTCAGCCCGCACAACACACCGGATTCCGATGCAGACGGCGTCGTCTGGCCGGAGAAACCGTTTGGCTCGGTCAAAGCTGATGACTGAGTGAGCTCGGGCTTTAGATCGACGGCATCACAGTCGGCCAACGAATGCTCAGCGCTTGTAACCGGAAAACGCAAGAAGCTTGTCCGTCTACAATCCCATCTGGCAAGGTTCACCGAATGCACGGACCGCGCCGACGGAAGGTAGACGGGAGCTCGGCTCGCCGGCACCTCTTCGATAAAGGAGGTTGAAAAATGCCCATGCTATTACGTTTTCTCATCTGGCATTTGTCGTCTGGATTTGCACTGGGAGCCCTCACCGCACTGGTAATCGCCGTTAGCTTCCCGCACGCGCTCGGTCATGATCGTGCGATCGAGCCCGTTGCTCTTTTCCTTCAGATATATGCCTTCGGGGCGTCGTTTGCTCTCGGCAGCCTCGGCACCGCGCTCATGGGAAAGATCGATTGATTTCGTGGCGCCGAGCCGAGTATCGTCGCGCTTAGCGACGCCCAGTCCTGGTTCGAGTATTTTCCGAACCGGCGATTGTAGTTTCGACGCTGATGCTTGTGTTGCAGTGGATATTCTTGCGCTATCGCGGCTCGCCCAAATCAAAGAAGGTCGACGCGGCAAACCATCAGATCACAAAAGACTAGCTGTTACGGGGTCTGGGGGCGAAGGGCGCATCGGCCCTCCGCCTAGAATATCGTAAGTTAAGCTGCAGCCTTAATATTTGCAGCGGACAAAGCCAACTTGCTCAAAGCCTTGTCAGTCGCACCCTCTTCCTGAAGGGTCTGATCGAGCAAGGCGACGGCGGCGTCCAACCCAAGCTGCTTGGCCCAGGTCTTCAGGGTGCCATATCGCGCAATCTCATAGTGTTCGACCGCCTGGGCCGCAGATATCAGCCCGGCGTCAAGGGCCGGACTTCCCTTGAACTCCTCGATGATTTCTTCGCCTTCGGCAATCAGGCCTTGAATAGCTTCACAGGTTTTACCCTGTGCGCGCTTGCCGATAATCTCGAAGACCTGTTGCAAACGCTCCACGTGGCCTTCCGTTTCATCGCGATGCTTTTCGAAAGCGGCCTTGCTATCAGGGGATTGCGCAGCCCGCGCCATTTTAGGCAGTGCCTTTAGTATCTGCCGTTCGGCGTAGTAAATGTCCTTCAACGTTTCGTGAAACAGCATGTCTAAAGTCTTCTCCGGCATGGCAACCTCCTTCGCCTTGGTGGGGAGCGGTTCTAACACCGTCCGGCTTCAAAGGTTCCGCAGTGGAACAAAAAGCACGAGTCGCTCTTTGAGGGGTTTACGCAAACCTCAAAGCCGGGTGATCCGCCAAACAAAGGATACGTCGGCAATCACGGGAAAGAACCAATCGATCTCGGGCAGTGGCGAGCCGGTTTCAGCGGACGTGCCAAGATCATAAATCCGGTCTCGCGGAATTCACTGCCGCCTTGGTTTGCCCGCTTGGACGGCTGCCCGCCGGAACGGACCAAGCCGAAGGAGAAGTCGTCGCGGCAGTTGGCATGGCTCTTCGCGCGATAGAGGAGCGCATAACACTCCGCGAAAAATGGCTGACGATGCGCGCGGCAGTGACCGTACTGCCGCCGCGAGAGCCAGTAAATCGGCGGGCGGAAGAGAGAGCAGGGATGCCGCGGCCTTGCGGCATGGATTGGACCAGGAGTTTGCACCGATCCGGCGTGACGTCACAACTTAAAGGCGCCTGGAACAATACTCACGGCTGCGGGTTCAATGCCCAGATGATTCGTTTCGGCCGTCGGGGAGAAACATATGCTAAAGTGGGCTATTATATTTTTTATAATCTCGGTCGTAGCAGGCTTGCTTGGCTTCTCGGGTGTTTCTGCAGCAAGTGCTGGTATAGCGAAGATCCTCTTTTACGTCGCTCTGGCGATATTCGTGCTGTTTCTCGTCCTTGCCTTCATGGCAGGAAGCATTGCCTTCTAGCGCGAAGGTTCTGCGCCGAGGACGGCGCAGAACCTTGTCCTGAGACCTGAAGATTGTGAATTTGGCTGTTACTCGGCGCGATCCGGCTATTTTTCGTCAAAGCCCACATCCCATTATTTTTCGGAGTATTATGGCCCGGCGCCTGACGATGGCCTATCCTTAGACCCGGTCACGCAGTTGGTTTTGCGCTTGCAACGCCGCTGCTTTTCCGTCCGCCTGCGAAGGAACGCATTGCCCTTCGCTTCATTTTTTTGTCTTCAACTCGGATGGACGCTCCGGTTCGCGGTTGTTTTCGCCCACGGCGTCGCGATCGGAATCTGGTCCGTCTTTCGCTGGGAGATACCCCCGAGGTCTGCCCTCCTCCGGACCTCCCAACGAGGAGACTGGTCGGTGGTGCCCGGTGCACCGTTTTTCGGTTTGTCAATGCCCATATGCAACTCCTCTCCTCCCACCCAACCAGAAAGCGGCGCACAGGTTCCGTGCCACGGCCTCCCGTGGGACAAATCAGGTTTCACGACGAGAAGCGCGGTCTCCCCGCCTCAACAGAAACTGCGCCCGCTTGCCGGACACTTTCGAAAAAACCGCTGCGCTGAAGTGGAGGACCGATTCCCGCAGGGAAGCCTCTGTAACTCGTCCAGCAGCCTCAGTTGATAATCTGAACGACACTACGAGTGCCAGTGTCCAGCACCGCGCGGTTGCCGACTACGACGTAGCGATACTTGATGTCTGGCCTCCGATGTTGAACTCACGTTCCGGCGTCGCCGCTTAGCTATCGGCCCTACGGCGAGTAGGCTGCCGGCCTTAAGATCCTCCTGATCACCTGTCGCGACCAAATCGCTTGCAAGGACCCTGCTTTTCGTCGGCCATCAGATCATCAGCATTTGACAAGTCCGATCCTTACTCCAATTCAGGAAGATGAGCTTGAGTGAAGTCGTGCGCGGCAAGGCGCATCGGGCAACAGCACGGGTTAAACGGTTCTTCGGCGAGAAACGGCGGCGCCCAAGCAGCCCCGTATCCTCGATGCGTAGCTTCTGGGGGCTGTTGCTCGCTTACTGGCTCTCTAATCGCTGGAGAGACGCTTGGGGCCTGACCATTCTCATCCTGCTGCTTACCGGATTGTCGGCTCAGGCAAGCGTATGGTTCGCGCTGACCTCAGGCGAATTGGTCAATCGGATCGCGAATTTCCACCACCCTACGGTACCGACAACGCCTGCGTCGCTTCTAAAGACCGCAGCGACGCTTGCTGCGATCGCGATCACAAGGGACGCGGGGTTTACTGCGGTCCGTCACTTCCTTTCGACCAGCCTACACCGAAAATGGCGCCAGTGGTTGGATGAACGCTTCAATCAGGCACTTCTCGATTCCAGTCACACCCACTTCCACTTGCAACAAAATGGCTTTGGTGGAGCGGGTGAAGCGAACACGTCATCGCCGGACAACATCGATCAGCGGGTGCAGGAAGCAATAAAGGGCATGACCGGCGGTGCAATCGGTCTGGGCATCGGCATCGCCGGGGTGGTGCTATCGCTCGCGTTCGTTGGCGGTAAGCTGATCGAAACGTCGAGCCCGATCCGAGGGCTTGACGTTCTTGGGGGCTACGGCAGCGCCTTCCTGACGCTGCTGGCGATTGCGATCTACGTGCCCCTCAACACATTCATTGCGGCCAAGCTGGGAGGTATCCTTCAGGGGCTGTCTATCCGCATTCAATCGGCGGAAGGCAGTTATCGCAGCGAACTCAACCAGTTCTTGCGCCGCAGTTTTCACGTTGCGGTTATCAGAGGGGAGCCAGCGCAAAAGGCGCTCAATGTGCGCCGGTATCAAGATATTGACTACACATGGGCGAGGCTCAATCGGATTACCGCCGGCTATATGGGCTTTGAGCTGGTGCATAATTTCATCGGCTCACGCATCGTGGCCTACGCGCCGGGCCTGCTTCCCTATGTCGACAAGACCATCAGCCTACAAGACTATGTCACCGGTGCCGAACTAGCGACGGCCCTCATCAACGAATGCTCATGGTTTATTCATGCGATGCCTGACATCGCGACACTGCGGGCGGACGCGCGGCGCATAACAGAGCTTGCGGAAGCGATAGAAACGGTGCAGCGACCACAAGACTACTATGCTCAAAGTGGACCCGCCGCGTTTGAATATACCATAGCGGAAGCCGTAGAAGGCGGCTTGACCATCCATTCGGTCGAGCTCCTCCATACTGGTGAGGACGAGCCCTTTTTGACCGCCATTGAACTCAATTTCGCTCCGGGCGAGTGGACTTTGGTGATGGGTGAATCGGGGAGTGGAAAGACCTCACTTCTCAAGGCGATAAACGGTCTTTGGCCGCACGGTCGGGGCAAGATCACGTTGCCGGACGGTTTGCGAACTCTCTTTGCGGCCCAGGAGGTCAAATTACAGGGCGTTTGCCTGAAGGATCTCGTCTGTCTTCCGGATGACGCCCGTGAGCATAAGGACGCTGCGGTTTCCACGGCGCTTGAAGAAGCGGGGCTCCATGAAATTTCTGGGGAGCTCTTTGATGAGGGACGCGAGGGGCAGCAGTGGGACAAGCTGTTGTCCGGGGGTGAAAAGCAGAAGCTTGTTCTTGCGAAAGTCCTGTTGCTGAAGCCGGGTTTGCTCTTCCTTGACGAGGCAACAAGCGCTCTTGATGGGCAGGCGGTGCAAGCGTTTTATCAAGCGATCAAAGAGAATTGCCCGGAGGCGACGGTTATTGCCATTATGCACGATACCTCCTCGATCCAATCGGAGGGCGGAATTGATTTCTTCGATAGCGTGCTGGTGATTGAAGGAGGCATTGCTGAAAAGATGTCTATTTCGGCGTGGCGTTCTGCGCAGACGAACGCCCCACTTCGGTGATGCGGCAAGGCGTCGGCGGCACGTGACCATCGTGGCGAACCCGTGTCTCTCAACTACCAAAGCGATGGTTGGAACAATGCTTCCCGCTAGACGTTCTGTGCCGAACCGGAGTCAACGCAAATGCAAACCATCATTTGGGATAATCCTGTCAGGATTGGCGTGAATGGCGAGCGGTGTATCCACGGACCACAGGATGCCCTGCAATATCTGAGTGAGTTGCCCCAGGGCGGATGGTTCTATGAACGCGCAAGGAATCGCTGCCATGGCGCATTAGAGCGCGGCGAAGCGCTGGATCTGTCACGGAAAGCCTTCATTGGCGCAGCGATTGAAGGTTCATTCCCGATCCTCGATGACGACGTTCCTGCTATTCGGGAACCCTGATCACGAGTGACGGCGATTTTGCCCCTCGCCGTCGACGCTAGCTCTTCCCATCGCTCGCGCGAAATTGACCTGAGATCATTGACCACCTGAATATCGGCGAACAGACCGATGAGCAATTGCATGGGCTTTGCCTGGCGGCAAAGTGGGCTTGCATTTCCTGATCGATTTAATCGCGTTCAGATCCAAAGGTGGGCCAGATAGGGGCATTCGACCCAGGGTGAATCAAAATCGATCACGGCGCCCGTTCCGAATTCGAGTCCTACACGCTTCCAGATCTTTTCGACCAGCACAGTCTCCAAATCAAGAGATGGCCGCAGAGGCGTCGCTGGGCTATTGTTGTTGGGTTCGGTTTGTGTAGCCAAGAGCATTTGGCATCATCAGGGGCGAGGAGATGAGCATCCTCGGAGAACGCAGACTGGCGGCAATCTTCGTTGCCGATATTGTCAGCTATTCACGTCTCGTCGAATTGGACGAGGCGTCAACTCTCGTGGCAGTCACGGACCTGCGCCGGAGACTGTTCGAGCCTCTCTTGGCGCAGCATCATGGGCGTCTCTTCAAGCTGACGGGCGATGGCCTGATCGCCGAATTCGGTTCCGTCGTCGAGGCTGTAGCCTGCGCCGCTGCGGTTCAAAAGCAATTGCCTGATTGGCAGGCGCGAATACCGGCTGAGCGCCGGATTGTCTTGCGTATCGGCATCAATCTTGGCGACGTACTGGTGGATGATCAGGACCTTTTGGGAGACGGTGTCAACGTGGCGGCCCGATTGGAACAGTGTTGCCCGCCAGGCGGTCTCCTTATCTCCGGGACAGTCTACGACCAGCTCTCTGGGAAACTCGACTGTCGGTTCGAGTTCGCGGGCGAGCAGCGTCTGAAGAATATTTCACGGCCGGTGCGGACTTACAGCTTGGTATTCGACAACGTCCTTGAGGGTGCGAAAGTCGCCTGGGCGTCGAGCGATAGACCTACGGTGGCGGTCTTGCCGTTCGAAAACATGAGCGGCGATCCCGAACAGGTCTATTTCAGCGACGGTATCAGCGAAGACATAATTACGGAGCTGTCGCGCTTTCGCGAGCTCATGGTCATCGCGCGAAACTCTTCCTTCTCGTTTCGGGGGAAAAATGTGGACGCTCGCGAGATAGGGCGTTCGCTCGGGGTTCGATACCTCGTCGAGGGCAGTGTCCGTCGCGCAGGCGAGCGCGTTCGCATCACGGCCCAGCTCATTGATGCTGGAAGCGGTGCCCATTTCTGGGCGGAACGATACGATCGCGCACTGGAGGACGTCTTCGCCCTTCAGGAAGAAATCTCCCAGAGCATTGTCGCAATGGTGGCCCAACGAATTATCCAAGATAGCGAGGTGACAGCCCGGCGACGTCAGCCGGAAGACATTCGGGCCTATGACCTCTTCCTCCAGGGGAATAGATTTTCCGACGTATTCACGCCTGAGGCCCAAGCACGTGCGCAAGCACAATTCGAAGAGGCACTCCAGATCGATCCAGGCTTTGCCCGCGCCCATGCGGGCCTCGCCTGGATTTATCTCAATCGTTCGGTCGAGATGAGCGTCGGAGTACCACGAGAGAAGGACGAGAACCGGATCGAGGCGTTTCACCAGGCCAAAGAAGCACTGGCGAAAGACCCCAACGATGCCCGGGTGCACTCCACCTTCGGATACATGTGCTTGATGTGGCGCGACTTCGAGCGGGCCGAGCGGCATTTGGGCCTTGCCCGGACCCTAAACCCTAACGATCCGCTGATCCAGATTTTCTGGGCCTGGGTCCAATCGTGCATCGGAAAGCCCGAACTGGCTCTGCACGCAGCCGAGATTGCTTTTCGACTCAACCCATGCCACCCGCCCTGGTATAATTATTATCTTTCGCACATCATGTTTCGGCTCAGGCGCTACCAAGAGGCGGCCAGTCTATTGGAACAACTAATACTGGACGCACCAGGCCGGCGACACCCGCGGTACATGGCTTTGCGCGCGGCTGCCTTCGGTCACTTGGGGCGTCTCGAAGAGGCGCAGCAGTGTGGCAAGGCTTGCATCGCAGCAGTCAGCGCGTTGTGGCAAGGCGATCCGGCTGCCGGCCCAAGCGAACATGTAGATTGGCTCGTGGACGCTTTGTATCTCCAAAGGGCCGAGGATGCAGATCGACTGCGTGAGGGCCTGCGCCTCGCCGGCTTACCGGCTTGAGTATCAAGTCTGGCGATGGCTGGCCCGACCAAAGGAGAGCCTAATCGCCCTGTCAAGGAGCACTTCGCAATTCAGTGGCCGCGGCAATGCCATTCGAGAGCTTCCGCTCGTCACTTGGGTCGGACAGTCCGAGCGATCGAAACTCGCTCCCGGGCTGTGCCTTATTCGACACGCCAGCGAAGCCGGGCGCGTTGCCTGAAACCGGGCTGCGAAGGCCCTCTACCGGCAATCGTCACCATTGCCTTGCGCGACCAATTCACCTTCGCGAAACCTCAAACAGTCGATCGAGCTGCCTGCATTCAGGATGCGGACTCTGTATGGACTGGACATGACGCTGATCATGGTTCCACCCGTTGGCCGCCTGCACTGGTGCGCTGAACCGGTCCACATGCACTCCATCTCTTCGGCGCTTTCAAAAATGGTGTAACCATTTGCCTGAAGTGCACGCTGGACGTTCTCCCGCACGTTTAGTGAGACGGAGTTCTCATTCTCCTCGCGCGGATCGCTCCTTTCGGTCGTGGGTGCCTTTGCCTCCTGCCGTTCGCGTTGCTGTTCCTTGAGGATTGCGATCTCGGCCTTGGCTCGCTCTGCCGCGGCTTCCGCAGCGATCGCCCGCCGCTCCGCCTGCTCCGCCCTTTCGGCTTCGCTTTCAGCGCGTTCAGTTGCTTCACGCTGCGCATTTGTTGCGGCCTCGAGTTCGTTGACACGGCTTGTCTCAACGCCATTGAATATCGCTTCAACCGCAGCCGTTTGCGCCAAACACTCATCGACAAGCGCGGAGACACGGGACCGGGCCTGCATCGGGCTATTCACAAGATCGGCAGAAAACTCCTTCTTCAGGGTTTCGGCATTTTCCTCGGCTTCGGACGTTTCAACCCTGCTGCGCATGAACGCGAGCGCGCCACTCAGCGTCCCGCGCGTCGGCAAATCCGTCGACATAGCTCTCGTAGCTCCTGCCTGCTTCCAATCGAGCCGCGCAAGACGCAAGCTGAGCGACGATATCTGCCTCTGCGGTTGCGGCCGAAACCGTTTTTGGAACGAGGAACGCGGCAGCAATCAATGCTGTGCAGACACCAGTCCCTGCAGTGGTCAATTCATCACCCATTTGCTCAGATAACGAGATCCTGGAAATAAGCGGCGGAAGAAGGAAGCGGCGCGAAAGATCATGGACCGATCTTGCTTCGCCGGTTTGTTCCTTAAAACTTTATTCTGGCGCCACCCAACACAGCGAAGCTATCTTGAAGATCGGCGGTCTCCTGGTCGAGCGAATAGGTCCGGGCTCCAAGGTAGAGTTCCGTCTGTAGATAGTCGAGGTTCTGGACAATCTGCGCGCCGAAGGAATCGCTCTTGCTGCCCCTGCCCGCGATGTCCTTGCCAAAATAGGCGTCGACCGAAAACGCGGTTTTGCCGACATCGAAGATATCCGCCTGATAGCCGATCTTTACGTAGCCGTAGCGTCCATCAACCGTCTCCTTGTCCGAGTAGCCCGCTGCAAGGGTGAGGCTGAGTCCGGTATCGAGATGCAGGACCGAAACGGACGCATCGTATATCGAGTTGCCATCGCCGGGCCTTGAAAAGGCAAGTGCAGCTGCGACCTTGAAGGCGTCGTAGGTCTCATTGTATCGAACCGCCGCGTCCCAGACGGTGACGTCGGTTTCCTCCGGAACGACTTGTGTTCCGACCGACGTCGCAAAGCTGAAGCCGCCAAAGGCCGGGGTGTCGTAGCGGACGCGCAGCTTGCGGCTAAGGCCGTCATAGTTGGTGAACGCGTCCTTTACGCGGACCGTCGACAGCGTACCGTCGGAGTTTCGGAAAAACGGTCCGCCGGCCATATCCGACACCAGCGAGTAACCAACAACGTCCGTGCCGGACAAATCCACCTCGGCGGTCGTATCCGACGCCATGCTGCCCTGGCCGAACCAGAATTTGCCGTAGTCCTTCGAATTTAGATAGATTTCCGCCTTGCGCAGCAGATCAGTCCCCCAGTCGAAGTGATCCTCGTTCAACTGGTTCACATTGGTTGTCGAGTAAGGGTTCCACTCCCATTCGAGATTGGCCCCGAAAGACCAGTCGTTTTCCATGAGGCTGTAGATGCGAAAGCCCGCGCGTGACGACGAGTTCCCATTGTCGGCCGGAAAATAGTTATCCGTTTGCCCGCCGTCATCGTAGCTCAGCAGGCCTTTGTTGATCTGACCGTAGAATTCGAAATAAGCATTGTCGTCGCCGAGCCGCAGCTTCGGTATCCAATGCTCGGCTTCCTTGCTGGCCTGCGCCGGCTTTGCTGGCTCCTGGGCCGAAGCAGGTGCCGCAACCCCCAGTGCCACGCTGAAAAGTGCGGGTGAGACTACGTGTAATACATGCCGCATCAAAAGCACCTTTCAGTCACGGGCGATTCGCCTTGTCGGTCCGCAGTCAGTATTCGCCACTTTACTTTAGAAGTCTGTTGCAAATTCTCGTCGTGCACTTGTTTTGCCGCTGATCGATTAGATTATTGGCTTCTTATCCGGCGATGATACCCACGATCACCGTCCCCCATGTGGTGAGCAGTATATGGCCGATAGGGACTGCAGGCGTGTAACCAAGGACTGCTACCGAGCTCCCCGACCTGTCCTGGACGGCGGCCATGCCGGCCGTCATGGTCTGCGCGCCGGCTAGTCCACCCAACAACAGTATGGGGTTCATGCCAAGCACGTAGCGTCCAAAGTAAAGGCCTACGATCAATGGAACCATTGTGACGATCATGCCGCCGACCAGGAGCCCGACACCCGCTTCCGCGATAGCGGGGCCAAATACCGGACCTGCATGAAGGCCAGTCATCGCGACGAAGCCGGCAAGACCAAGCGCGGTCATGAGTGACACCGCAGCATCCGGTATGCGACCAAAAAGTGGAAAGCGCGTGCGCAGGTGCCCCACCACCAATCCGGCGAGGAGTGTGCCCACACTGGTGCTCAGCGAAATCCTCATGTCTCCGATGGGAAACGTGACGAGAACGCCGACAAGCCCGCCCAGGAAGATCGCAAGGCCGAGGACCAGGAAGTCCGTTGCAGTGGCCGGCGCGACCACGACACCAATGCGCTTGGCGGCGCTCACCACGACCGGTTCCGGGCCGACGAGGCGAAGGATATCCCCGCGCTGCACTGTGATCCCTGGCGCCAGAGGAATCTCCTGGCCGCCACGACTGATCGTTCGCAGATAGAGGCTTCTTGTCCAGCCTTCTGTCGCCACATCCGCAATGCTTCGGCCATTAAGTTCAGGGCTCGTCAGCAACACGTCGGTCACCGATATCGGCACGTCCAACAGCTCACGATCCTCGACTTCCTCGGAGCGCTGACCAAGGACGGTGACCAGCACCTCTCGTGTTCCGGACACCGCAACGATATCGCCAGGTTCAATCACAAGCTCGGGAGCGGCCTCAAGGATTAAGCCCCCGCGTCGCAGGCGTTGAATGAATAGTCGATGCTCCGGAAATGTTGCCTCGGCATCGACGACCGATCGACCGGCGATGGGCGCGCCCTCCGCTATCCGGTAGGCGCGAATTTCGAACCTGTGCCAGGCGGACGCGACCCCGGTGGCCTTTCGGGTTATCCCGTATTCTTTCTCAAGTTTTAGCGCCTCGGCGACGAGGTCGATGCCAAGCAATTTTGGACCGACAACGCTGCAAAACAGGATGACGCCAACAGCGCCGAATACGTAGCAAACTGCGTCGGCCACGGCGATGTGGGCGACAAACCGTGCGCGATCCGCCTCGGGCAGCGGCAATGCGTTGATCGCTTCGGTGGCAGTGCCCATTGCCGGACTTTCAGTGAGCGCGCCCGACAAAAGCCCGGCCGCAAATCCAGGATCCAAGCCGAGGATTTTCGCGACCACAACGGCTGTGACCAGCCCGGTCACACAGACGACCACCGCAAGCAGAACAGGCTTCATGCCGTCCCGTTTCAAGGCCTGCAGGAACTGCGGCCCGACCGAGTAGCCGATACCGAAAAGGAACAGGAGAAAAAGCAGCGATTTCGCCATCCCGGCAATCGGAACATCGGCGAACTGACCGATGAGGATACCGGCGAACAACGAGCCGGTGACCGGACCCAGACTGAAACCTCCGAACTTGAGGCCGCCGATCAGATACCCGATGCTAATTGCAAGGAATACGGCAAGCTCAGGATACTTGACCAGGAATTGCTCGATCCAAATCATGACCAGACGAACTCCCTCCCACCTCAATCAAGGGCCAAGGCAGCTTTACCGCCGACGCCAAACGTCCATGCAAACCGGCAATCCATGAAAAGCATGGGGGGTCGAATTCGTCCGGGTAGCAGCCCGCGGACCCGTGCAAGCTCCGGCACTACCGTGCTTTCGCCGATCGTTTCGCCTTGGCCGCAACTGCATCAGGTTTGACTAGCTTCAGACCCCTTGCCTTCTCGTAGCCATGGATCTCCTTCACATCCAGCTTCCGCATGAAGTCGATCGTCTCCTGCGTCAGGACCTGACCCGGCACCATGATGGGGAACCCCGGGGGATAGGGGATGACGAAGTTAGCCGAGACCATTTCCGGACCTTCCTTCAGCCGCTTGTCGCACTCGGCTCCGATCAGCGGTACGTATTCGCAGACCGAAGCATCATAGGCGTGGAAGAAGGCGGCTCGCATGTCGCCTTCGGGCGACGTGCGTCCCGCGTCACCGCGATACAACGCGTGGAAGTGACTGAAATTTGGAAGGTCCGGCACATCCGTCATCAGCGACTTTACCCGTGCAGCGAAGGCAGCCCGCTCGCCCTCGCCGCCATCGGCAAGCCGTTTTTCGATACCACGGCAGATCTCGACCAGGACGCGAACGAGATGCGCGATATCACTGCGGGTATTGTTGATGTTGGACTGCAAAAGCACGCTGTTTCGCGACGTCTTGTTCAGCTGGATATCGTACTCGTTGGCCAGCAGCCCCTTGAATTGGGTTCCGTCAAAGCCAGCCGTTCCACATACCAGCGTCATACGCGTGGGATCGAGGTAGAATTCGTCTTCGTTCATGGCTTTCACCGCCGTGGCCCAGGTCGCACCCGGTGCCAGGTAGTCCTTGAACCCTGACTGGCGATACTGCGCAGGGATCATCTCATCCGCACCGAGAACGCGGAAATACTTCGAAATCAGCGGATGTTCGTTGATCGCCCGACGGATCTTGAGAGCGATCTCGATCGCGTTCATCACCAACCCATACCCATCGAGCTCCATCTGCCGGCGTGCAACGTCGAGACTGGCGATCAGCTGCTGGTTCGGACTTGTCGAGGCATGGGTGAACACCGCCTCGTGGAACTGGGCTTCGACGGTATGAAAATCGACATCCTTGACGAGCAACATTGAGCCTTGCCGGATCGCTGACATCGATTTGTGCGTCGAATTGGTCTGATAGACCCGAAGGCGAACAAGACGCGGATCGGGAAGTAGGCGTGCGGCGAGCAGCGCTTCGTCGGACGGCTCATCGCCAAGGTCCGCACGCTGCTTTTCGTAGGCACTGACCGACGCCGGATCCTGCAACCAGCTTTCGATATCCGCTGCTGCCCCCATGGCCGTGCGTGGCCGCAGGAAGGGTGAAAATCGGGCAAATCCGGACCACGCTTCATCCCAGAGGAAGATGAGGTCCGGCTTGATGGCGAGACACTCCTCCATCACGCGCCTGACGTTATACATGTGCCCGTCGAAGGTGCAGTTGGTGAGGTCGAGCAGTTTCAGCCGGTCCAGACGCCCTTCCGCCCTTAACGTCAAAAGCGCTCGCTTGATCGTCGCAAGCGGCACGGCGCCGTACATCGAGTACTCGGTCATCGGGAACGCTTCGACATAGTAGGGCTGCGCGCCGGTCAGCACCATGCCGTAGTGATGCGACTTGTGGCAGTTGCGATCGACTACCGCAATGTCGCCGGGCGCCAGAAGGGCCTGCACGGCCATCTTGTTGGAGGTGGAGGTGCCGTTCGTCACAAAGAAGACGTGGTCAGCGCCAAAGGCACGTGCCGCCAGCTCCTGAGAGCGTTTGATCGTTCCTGTGGGCTCCAAAAGGCTATCGAGACCACCCGTCGTCGCACTGCTTTCCGCAAGGAACAGATTGAGCCCATAGAATTCGCCCATGTCGCGGATCCAGTCAGACTTGAAGACGGATTTGCCGCGCGCGATGGGGAGCGCATGAAATGTACCGATGGGCCGTCGCGCATATTTCTTAAGATTGTCGAAGAAGGGCGTTTCATAGCGTGCCTGCACCCCTTCGAGGATCGCGAGATGCATCTCCAGCGGCTCCTCCACCGCGTAAAACACGCGCCGCACCGCATCCGCCGTCGGATCTCCGGCGATCTTTTCGACTTGCCGGTCGGAAAGCAGATAGACGTCGAGTTCGGGCCGGATGCGCTTCAAGCCGCGCGCCAGGCGAAGCGCCGACATGTCTGGTCCCTCGGTTTCTCCCAGCGGATCAAGCACCGATCGAAGCACAGGCGCGTCGTGCCGTGAGCGGTAAGGAAAACCTTCAGCGAGCACGATAGCGATAATATCGGGGTTCAGGGCGGCCGCGCAGAACGCATCCTCGAAGGACCCGACCAGCACCGGCTCGTAAATGAAACCGTCCTCTGGCCGGCGCAGCCTCCTAATCTCTGCGGCGAATGCCTCCCAACGCGTGGCCGGCTGACTGTTGACGAACAGAACTTCGAAATAGGGCCGGCGCCCGCGAGCCTCTCCGGTTCCCGGCGGCATGATATCGGTCACTTCGGCTCCTGACATTTCGTCATGCACGTCCCATTCACTTTGGCGGCCGCGATAGGAATGGCTGAGCAGCCCATTGGAGATGCGTCGTGCAAGCCTTGCCGCTCCACCGGCATCGTCGGTGGCAATACGCTCTGCCAGAACCGAAAGCAGCCGTCTGCCCGGATAGGCGTAGTATTCCTCCGCCGGTGCCACAGCAGAAATCGCCGCTTCCAGGGCAGCCCGCGCGCCGCGATTGGCGGCCCAGGCGTCTGCCAGCGTCGTGATCTCACGCCAATTGTCGGCGCGTGCCGAATGGATGAGCAGAAACTGATCTACTTGTGCGGTCTTGTTCGGCATAGCGCGCTCCCAACTCGGCTCGTATGGGCTACCCGCGGCCACCGATCTGCGGTTTTCGTCAGTGGTCTCGGCTATTATTATCGACGCAATAAATGGGACGAAGCAGTCTCAAGAAAGGGTCTCTGATCCCGCTGGCCAGGGCTTCGAAAGACGAACCATCCCGGTCCGATAAGAAGCCGCCTACTGGAAAAGATGCGAGATACATGCCTGTAGTCGAAGGGACGCGGCACCTCCGCATCCCCATTTAACCCGGAGATGCGCTAGGTCATCATCATCACGAGCACCATGCCCCAGATCGTCAACAGGGTGTTGCCGACGGCATAGGTCACAGTATAGCCGAGGCCTGGTATCTGGCTCTTGGCGCGATCGTTGATCATCCCGAGCGAGGCAGTCGTGGTGCGCGCGCCGGAACAGCATCCCAACAGAATAGCAGGGTGGAACCGGAACACATATTTTCCGACATACATTGCCAGCACGAGCGGGACGGTCGTTGCGAATATGCCCCAAAGGAACAGGCTGAAGCCAAGCTGCTGCAAGCCAGCTACAAATCCTGGACCCGAGGAAATACCGACCACCGCGATGAAAACGTTGAGACCGACGGAGTTCATGAACCAGACCGTCGATGTCGGTATTCGTCCGAATTTCGGCCGCACGGAGCGGAGCCAGCCGAAGAAAAGCCCGGATATCAATGCGCCTCCAGACGTGGACAGGGTAAACGGCACATCGCCGACCTTGTAGACGAGCGCACCGAGCAAGCCACCGATGGCAATTGCGGCGCCGATGAAGGCGACATCGGCAATGTCACTCGGCCGGTCGGCCACACCCAGTGCTTTGGCGGCAGCCGCGGTGTCCTGCGTTCGCCCGACGATCGTCAGGATATCGCCGCGGTGGACTTGCGTGTTCGGAAGGATCGGAATTTCCGTCGCCGTAGCGCCACGGGCGATCCGGCGCAGGAACACGCCACGGGACGTTGGCCATTGTGCCAGTTCCGCCAGCGTCTTGCCGTTCGCCTCCTTGGTTGTGACAAGAACATCGACCCCTTCGACCGGCACGGCCAGCAACTCGCGGTCGTCGACTTCCTCTGCCGTTTGACCGATCACGCTTACCAGCACTTCGCGCCGCCCGGCCACGGCAACGACGTCGCCTGCCTGGATCACCGTGTCTGCCGTAGCATCCTCGATCTTTCCCCCGCGACGAATACGTTCAATGAAAATCCGCTGCTCAGGGATCATCGATTCGGCTTCACGTGCCGTCTTGCCGACGACCGGCCCGCCCTCGCGGACCCGATAGGCGCGCAACTCGTAGTGGTGCCAAGCGGTTCCAGCGCCCCCCGCTTCCTTCTTGCCACCCTGCTCGGCCTCGTAGCGTTTGCATTCCGCCTCCAGGTCGATACCCATGAGCGCAGGACCGATCAACGCCAGCACGATGGCCGATCCGATCGTTCCGAAAATATAGGTGACGGCATAGGCGACCGGCATGGCGTCCAGAAGACGTTTGGTTTCTTCCGGCGCCAAACCAAGGCGATTGATGGCATCCGTTCCCAATCCCATCGACGCCGAGATGGTCTGCGAGCCTGCATAGAGCCCCAGCGCGGAACCCACATCATAACCGGCTATCTTGGCAGCGATATATGGCGCTCCCAGGCAAAAGACACACACAACCGCCGCGAACAACGCTTGCGGGAGGCCATCCTTCGCGATGCCCCGAACGAATTGCGGCCCGACGCCGTAGCCGATCGCAAACAGGAACATCAGAAAGAACGTGGCCTTGAGCGGCGGCGAAATGGTGATCCCGAGTTGACCGATGATGACGGCAGCGATCAGCGTCGCAGTCACCGCACCGAGGCCAAGGCCTTTGTAGGTGAATGAACCGAAGTAGTATCCCAGCGCCAATGAGAGAAAGATTGCAATTTCAGGATATGTGCGAAGCGTGCTTACGAACCAGTCGATCATAATAACATCCCCAAAACGTGGTAATCGGGACAAAATCAGACTAAGCGCTCATCGCTATTTACGCGAGAATACACCCATGCCCACCCGTTACAAGACATTATTTGTTTATAGTAATACTAGTATGAAAAACGCCGCGGTAACCGCCAGAACGAAGGACATCTTACGCTCTTTGTGCCCGTTCATGCATTCCTGGAGGAAACTGTTAGATGGCCTTTATCCGGGGGCGGCCCTGTCGCTCTATTAGCAGTCTGCGACTCTGCGGAAGAAACCAGAGGCGATCGAAACCTTAAATGCTCCGGTTAGAAGCCGCAGGTCGGTCCAACGGTCGCCTGCGCGTCCCCGAGATCTGGCTGCGAAGGCTTCCTGTCTTTGAACCTTTGGACTGTCCGATCAATCGCGTTCCGGGGTGGTTTCGTCCATCCGTATCTGGCGCAACATGCTGCGCCCAGCAATAAGCATCTCGACAAGGAATGCGACAAGCGATCCGATAAGCGACAGGATCGCACCGCCGAAGAACCAGAAGAGATTTTCTTCACGAAACCCGAACTGAAGCGCACCGGCGAGTAGATTGAGGATTGCCCATCCAGTGCAAATCGCGGCAAACGTCCCGAGTGCGACAGCTATTTCCAGGGCAAGCGTACGGCGGCGCAGATAGTCCAACTGCGTGCGTCGCCCGCCCCCTCGCTCACCTTTTTCCTGTATCGCATTGAGCCGATCGGAAACCCTGCCAAGACGCATCTCGTAGACACCGACGAAACCTGCCGTACCAGCGAGGAGAAATACCGGCGCCAGAGCAGTTTGGACAATAGAGGCAAGATCCGTGACGATTGCTGGTGTTTGCATGTGTGCTCTCAACAACTTTCGCGCAATAGAACATTAGCAATCTGTAGCGGCCTCCCCAAAAGGCAAATCACTATAAGCGGGCTCGGGGGGGGCGGTCACTTACGATTGAAGGCCAAAATGGCCGCAGCCACTCCAGGGCAAATTCACCCTTTCGTGTGCTCGTGAAAAGAACAGGAAGCACGACCTTTGTTACGTCAAAAGAAGCGGAGAAGGCCAAAGGCAAGCACGGCCTGCCAGAACATTTGACAGAAAATCTTGCACAGCTGAGAAGCTCGTTGCCAGCGCCGGCGGCGCCCTGAAGAGGAACGACGTCAACACGAACTACGCGGCCTGGCCGTGAGCCACCTGCACTTTTGGGTACGTGCGCCAATAGGGACCGCGTCTTGGTCCTTTAAGTCAGCAGTTCACCCATGGAGAGCCTGCGAAACGCGAGGCAGACATTGGCGACAAGCGCCTCCTTTTTGGGGCCACGGTCTGGGTAGCGGGTCATGTTGTCCTTGTGCATGAAGACGTAGCCGCCGCGCGCCGTCGTCGTCGGGTACTGCCAGATCCAGTCCGCAGGCTACAGGTCGCCCTTACTGGAAGAGCTCGGCATATCTGCTCGCAGGCGCATTGCTTTCAGTTTCAAGGATCGCAGCGACCTGGTCGTCTTTCAGTTCGGCGCCGTAAATGAGCTTGTAGTTGTCGAGGATCTGCTTCTTGAAGGTGGGAGCAAAATCGGCCCCATGGGCGACCGCCGCCAGCCATTCCGATGTCAGGAAGATTTCCGGCGCATCGGGGGTGCTGGCAAAGATCGGCTGCTTGTATACGCGCTTCTCCTTCACGGCCTTCAGGCTGGCAAGGACCGGGTTGTTGAAGAATGAATTAGCCCCCGAAAGGCCCGGACATGCTCCCCCACTTAGCTAAGTGGGTAGGAGTAATGTTGGTAATATGACTAGCAGCAATTTTAAGAT
>NZ_FNGR01000090.1:0-1184 GCF_900103045.1 Ensifer sp. YR511 | reverse complement strand
CTTCGAACATGGAGTAATCGCGGCGCGACCGTCTCTGGCTTTTTGGGCTGGTGAGGGTGGTTGCCCCCGATAGGATGGAAAAACGGGCTCTCGATTGGAACCGGGCCCAAACATCGGATGGAGGCAACCATGAACCAATATATTGGGCTTGATGTTTCATTGAAAGATACCGCAATTTCGATCCGCGAAGATGGCAAGCGGATCTGGCGGGGGAAATGTCCTTCGGATCCCAAGCTTTTGGCGCAAATGATCCGCAAGCATGCCCCGTACGCCAGGCGCGTTGTATTCGAGACGGGGCCGTTGTCGACGTGGTTCTTTCACGCGCTGACGAGCGAGGGGGTGCCGGCGATCTGCATTGAAGCGCGGCACGCACAAAAGGTATTGAGCGAGACGCTCAACAAGACAGATGCCAATGATGCAGATGGCTTGGCACAACTGGCCGAAGCCGGTTTCTACAAGGCCGTCCGGGTAAAGGCGTTCGACAACATGTTGACGCGGACGCTGGTGACGGCTCGCCATCAGCTTCTGCGCATCTCGACCCAGCTTGGCAACCAGATTCGTGGGCTGATGAAGACATTCGGTCTCATCATCCCGAAAGGAACAGGTCGGGTGTTCGATAGCAATGTGAGGGGACTCCTGCATGGGAACGAGGGTTTGGCCAGGATTATATTGCCTCTGCTTGATGCGTGGCACGATGTACGCAAGCGTGCGGCCGAACTTGATCGCCGGCTGCTCGCTGTGGCACGCGAGAGCCATACGACGCGGCTGCTAATGACAATTCCGGGTATCGGCGCAGTCACAGCTCTCTCCTACGTCGCAGCGATTGAAGACCCAGAGAACTTCCGAACGTCGCGCTCAGTTGGCGCCTGGCTTGGGTTGACAACGCGGCGCTATCAGTCCGGCGAGGTCGACTATGACGGCCATATCTCGCGACGAGGCGACAATCACCTGCGCGGACTGCTTTATGAAGCGGCGACGGCGCTTCTGACGAGAACCAGTGCTCGGACCGAGAGCAGTCTCAAGAGCTGGGGACTTAAGCTGCGGGAGCGACTTGGCTTCAAACGGGCCGCTGTGGCCGTCGCCCGGAAACTCGCGGTCATCATGCACAGCATGCTTAAGACAGGAGAAGTGTTCAACGCATCGGCTAGCGCGACCGTATAGGAGACGCTCAGCCTTCGTCCCTC
>NZ_FNGR01000064.1:0-18468 GCF_900103045.1 Ensifer sp. YR511 | reverse complement strand
AACTCCTTCACCTGGGCCTGAAGCGCCCGGTATTCGGAAGCCGGAACGACCTCCTCTTCGGCGGCCGTCGCCGTCAGTGCCCCTTGGGACGCCAGCTTTCGCCATGCGAACAACTGGTTCGGCTGAATGCCGTGCCGCCGGGCAACGATGCTCACCGTCGCGTCCGCCTCGTAGGTCTCTTGAATGATGGCCAGCTTCTCCGCCGTGCTCCAGCGCCGTCGCCGTTCCGGACCCGAAAGGACTTCCATCTTAAAATTGCTGCTAGTCATATTACCAACATTACTCCTACCCACTTAGCTAAGTGGGGGAGCATGTCCGGGCCTTTCGGGGGCTAATTCAGGCAAGACCCCGACCGCCACCTACAGCGCTTACTGCAATCACGCGTTAACCGTCACGCGAGGCGATCACGGCGAACGACAAAACAGCCATCGATGTCATCTATCGCCACGACTCCGAGGAGCGCCATGTCCTGATGGATTTCCGATTTTAGGATGTCGATAGCTTTACGGATAGCTGGACTGCCGGCGACAACCGCTGCGTAGAGGAAGGGCCGCCCGACAAAAGGATCGTCACGAATGTCATTGCCGAGATCGACACGATCACAGCGGTCGACGCCTGCGTGGTCAATGGACTCGGAGTTTTCAATCGCGCCCTGGAGCGCCTTAAAAGAAGCCGGCGGCGAGGTGGTTGCGGTGCCCTTTGGCGAGCCGCCAATCTACCGCCAGATCTGCCTTATAGAGCGCCGGGCCAGTCCTCGAGCAGCGGTCATCGACCGGCTTCACCAACACCTAGTCAGTTTCAGCGGGGAATTCGGGCGTACTCGATGACGGATGTCGCTCGATCAAACGCAGCGGCTGATTTATGGGCGAACGCGGGATTGCGTAGCTCCCCCCAGATTTAGCGCCAGGCGTCCTCCGCGCCGCGCGGCCAGAACCAGTTCGCGCGCGGCTTGACCGGTCAAAAGGGTCGCCGCAGCACAGCACAGCGCCGGCCAGCCGAGGGGGATTGGGACTGGGACCACCGCCGGCAAGCCGCTCCGCTGAATTGCGGAATGGCGACGATTTCCCGGCCTGGGTGTCCGCTTCCGATCTCCGCGCATTGCAAACGGTTTGCGCGGATAGTCGCGCGGCGTTCCGGTCGATCGATTATCCGATCTTCTGTAACGTTTTATACGATTCACGACCTCGCTAGCGACTGTTGAATGTCCACACTCTGGAAACACCTGCCAAGCTTGAAGTTTAGATCTAACTAATATCTACTGGCTGGAATTGTACTATGCACGGCTCCAAGCTCTTGATCATGGGATGGCTTTGCTGAGGATGCTTCATGTTTTTGATCCGCACCGATCTCGATGAAGCCGTTCAAAAATGGCGCGACATCATATTCACATCCTTACCATCTGACCGACTTGGCGCGTACGTCGCTTTGCGCAAACACGATCTGACGATCGAACTTCACGACGTCGACGAGGAAAGCGATCTTCTCGTCTTTGCCTCCGATGGCGAAGCGTTGGCCGAACGATTTCGTTTGGCTTATCCCTATGTCGCTACATATGCAGGGAATCCCGGCTATCCGCTAGAATATCTAGTTTGGCTTTCATTTCACATGCCAGCAAACTTCGATCGGCTAGGTGTCCTCGAAGTAAGCGCGACTTATGAGGATCAAGGCGGCGAAATCGAAACATGTCTGCCGTTGCGATGGGCTTCTCGCATCAGACCGACCTTGAAGAATTCATAGATCGGTTTGACGGTCAGGACCTGAGCCAGGATCCACACTTCGGCCACGAGGTGTATGTTGCCGAAGTCAGAGGCCCTCTCCATCCCCCGGGAGTTCACCGATGATGCCGCCTCCGCTGGACGACGGCTGGCCGATCGTGAAATCTTGCAATAGCCCTGAGGTTGCTGCGTAACTCGAATTGCTTAGCCAGGCCCCCTAAAAATCCATTGCTTTTGAGCACCCCACTTGCAACAATATACCTGTAATTGCGCAACCACAAAGCACACGTTAAAAATGAGATTCGTGCTGGTCTTATTGCCGCGCAATTCCTCCATTTATCGAACGCGCACCTTGATTAAGCCTCCGCCCGTCGCGGAGGCTTAATCATCCATAGGGGGCCGACGTCCCTGACGAAGGTTTTGCGTCAGTCCCTATAGGCCGATCCCTCGCCGAGCTTGCTTCTGTCCGCAGTTCGAGCTGGGCCGCTGCTCAATAGAACTGCTGAGGGGACGTCGATCCCTTCTACTTTGCGGTGGATCCCTTTTCATCACGGAGCCGTTTGTGATCGCGTCAAAAGGCGCACCCCAAATGCCGCCGGCACCCGGCACTCACGACCGATCATCGACGATTGACCTTGCCCCAATGTCCTAGCCAGTTTTGAGTTCGCTCCAGCGGAAGCGGCGCAACCGGCCGCAGAAGTTTACCTGGTGGTTCGGGTGGCCTTTGCCTTGCCAATGTGGGTACCGGTCCAGATGTCTATGAGAAGTGGTCCGCCTACAAGCCAGCCCCAATTCCCGGCCCAGCAACGAGCGGTGCATTGCGTGGGTTCGCCGAAGATGTAGCCACATTCAAACTGTTAGCGCCTGGTCAGCCGCGAGCGCGCTCGGGCGCAGATATTTTTTCACCCAGCCACACGATTCCCACGTTGACAGTTATCAACATGTCGTCCAACATAAATATACAACGTCTTCTAATGTTGGACAATAGGAAAAAGGAAGAAATTTCGAATGGCAGTCCGCCCCCTTTCATCCGTGCTGAAGACACTTGCTGCATTCGACTGTGTCGCGGCCGCCGCGGAACCGATGCGGCTGGCCGAGGTCGCCAAGCAGCTCGGAGAAGCCCGAGGCGCTGCCCACCAGCGCCTCGTCACGCTGGTCGAAGCGGGCTGGATCGAGCAGACGCAGGACGGTCGCTACCGGCTGACACTGCGGGTCGTCAGTCACGCAGCGATGGCGTTGGAGCAGTCCAATCTCGGCGCGCGCTTTGCGGGGGTTCTCGAGGAAATGGTGACGCAGAGCGGTGAAACGGCTTCGCTTGCTGTCCTCGATGGCAAGGATGCGGTCATCGTTCGCCGGGTGGAATCGCGCGGTGTTCTTCGGGCCGACCTCAAGGTTGGTGCGCATCTGAGACTCGATCGCACGGCATTTGGCCGCGTCCTCGCTTCGCATGCACGCCCGGAAATCATCGAGCGCCTTCGGGTGCAGGGCGTGAGCCTGCCCGATGACGAGATGATGACGCTGGTTCGCCAGCAGGGATACGCAATTTCCGAAGTCGAGGGCCCGCGCACTGTCTCGGCTGTGGCCGCCCCGATCCTGGATGCGCAGGGCGAGTGCATTGGAGCACTGGCCCTTTCGGGCCCGTTCCAAGGTTTTGACACTGAAAAATGCGCTGGGATCGTCGTCGCGGCAGCGGCGGCGAGCTCTGGGCGCATGCGAGGAGACCAATAAATGACTGCCCTTAGAAGACCTGCTCCGGAATCGGACACCCACCGCATCGCGCGGCTAATGCGTTCAGCCGGAGAAATGATGGCGCCCGAACGCCTGGCCGCGATCCAGCCGTCGCGTGTCAGCGCATCTCGCGCATTGCTCAGCCAGGCAATCCGCGATCGCTGGCAAATCCAGTGCAAGCGCTTCGAGATCGATCAGAAGGGCAACGGTGTCGCTGAATACCGCATCGATATTGGCGCATGGCGCTTCAGCTTTCCCGTCTATTCCTTTGAGCCCTCACCCCACGGCCGCACCGGCCGCATCATTGGCCGGGCCTGGGACATGATGGGCGCGCTGGTCGAAGGCGATATGAGCCGGGCCGATTTCGAGACGACGCGCGCTGAACTTCCCAAGCTCTATGAGGGACGCGCCACAGCCGGCACGCTCATTTGGTGCCGCTCCAACCGAAGCGGTCGCTTCTTCGAGAGTGCACGCCAGGCGCTTGCGTCAGGAAGGCAGCCGGACGTCGCTGAGCTGGCGCAGACCTGCTACCTCATGCGCAACACCGGTCTCGACGGCAACGGCACGTTTGGAACCAAGACATTCCTTGCCTTTGAAAAAGATCACCCCCTGCGCTGGTCGCTCGCCGCGCAAATGCTGTGCGCCTACATGATGCGCGTCTTTGCCCAGGACCTGCTGCAGCATCTTGTCCGCCTCGGCTCGCCGCAGGCACCCGACATGGCCAAGGATCTTCGCCGCTTCCTCGGCGTCGGCAACGGCTCGGCTCTCGGCCTGATGCTCTTCGTCAACAACCACCCGCGGCTGATCGAACGCTGGCTCTTTATTCGCGAAGAGGCCATTGCGCGAGCCAAGGCGGTTCTTCCTGATGACTCTGGTTCTGAGATTGCCAAGCTGCTTGCCCTCGTCGACAAGGCGATCACTTTCCGCAGCCAGGACCGTGCGGCCTACGAGAACTTCACGCGCTCCGATGTGCTTGCTGAAGAGCTGCAGACCATCCGGCGCGCTGTCGCCGACCTTCTGCAACGCTGGCAGGCGGGCAACCGCTTCGAGGCAGAGCCCTTCGCAGAGCTTGCGGCCTCGCTTGAGGGCCGCGTGCACGCGGAGGCGATGGAAACCCTTCATTCGCTGCTGATCGAACTCGTGCCCGATGAAGCCGACGCCCTGGTCGGGGGCCTGGTCATCGATGAGGAATTGACGGGGCGCCCGGAGATGCCGGTCCACCGGCTGCGCGACCTGGTTCGCAATGACTATGCATGGGCGTTCAATCTTAAACTCGAGGTGCCGGCCGGCGAGCGCTACGTCTGGTACAAGTCAGTGACCGCGGAAGAACCGCGTCGCGGCCTTGCAACGGAGGTCGGTCACGATGTCGTCAATCTCGGCCTCGACCTGCCACGTCTCGTGGTGGCGCTGGACCGCGACCTTTCTGCGGTTGACCCCAACCTCAGCACGGCGCGCTTCTTGTTCGCCCATCCGCAGCACCGCGCCATCGTCACCCGCGTCCAGGCGCTTGCCGGCACCAGCCTGCATTCGCCGCACGCCGACATCATGAGCGGCTCGTTTACGCCAGCCCATATCACCCGCCTTCTCAATGTCGGCATTCACGGCATCGACAAGACACGCGACTTCCTCGACCGCAACCTGCGCGGCGTCCTGTTTCATGGCGCGCCTCTTCCCGAAGACATTGCTTCTGGAAACGCCGACGCGCTGTGGTTTTATCCTGCGGAGCCAAGCCTGTGAGCACCTGCCAGTCCAACCTTTCGAACTCGATGACTGTGAGCCTGCGCGAGATGCGCATGGTGTTCGAGCGTCTCCTCCAGGTCACTCGCATCGAAAGCGGCCTCGTCCCGGCCCTTAGGGATTGTGCCGTCTACTCTGCGGCCCTCGGTCTTGGCGGCTTTTCGCGTCTGACCGCAACGCTCGAGACGATCAGCAAGGCCACCCCAAAGGCCCTGTCACTCGACGTATCGGGCGACCCCGTCATCGACTGTGGCGGCCAGCATGCCTGGCTCGCCGCCGATGCCGCGCTCGAGCTCGCGGTCGAAAACATGAAGACAGGCGGCAGCGGCGTTGTCACCGTGCGTAACGCCAAAGACATCGGCGAACTCAAAGTCATCGAGGCACTGGCGCAGCGCTTCAGCCTGAAGGCAACAGTCGCCGTCGACGTCGACCGCGCGGCTATCGCCGTCACACAAGCGCCTGATCCCGATGAAATCGCCCTTCTCGACAAGATCCGCCGCAATGGCGTTGCCGTCGACGCCGCGACTTGGTGGGAACTCTACCATCGCTCGGCGGAAGCCCTTGCGCCCGACAGCTATCTTTCGCGTCGCCATGCCGGCCCGATCATCGTCGAGGCCGACGGCAAGGTCATCGGCCGCCAGGACGAAGACGAGACCGATTTTTCCCTGCTTCTGGCCGACGCGCCCAAGAGCGCTGCTTCCGGCAAACACTGAATGGAATAACCATGATCATCGATGCTCTGCAATGCGGCCACTTTGACCGCTCGTCCTTCCAGGCCCTGAAACGCGGCGGCTACAGCGCCGTCACCCCGACGCTCGGCTTCTGGGAGGGGACAATGGAATCGCTCGATTCCCTTGCCCGCTGGCGCGACATGGAGCGTGAGAACGCCGACATCATCCTGATCGCCCGCACCGCCGCCGATATCGAGCGCGCCGAGCAGGAAGGAAAGCTCGCTGTTGTGCTCGGCTATCAGAACTCCAATCTCTTCGAAGACCGCATCGCCTATGTGGAGTTCTTTGCCGAACTTGGTGTGCGCGTTGTCCAGCTCACCTACAACAACCAGAACGAACTCGGTGGGTCCTGCTACGAGGAAAATGACAGCGGCCTGGCCCGGTTCGGCCGGGACGTCGTGCGCGAAATGAACCGGGTCGGCATACTGGTCGATCTGTCGCATGTCGGCGACAAGACGACGCTGGACGCGATCGAATGGTCGCAAAAGCCCGTGGCCATCACTCATGCCAACGCCGCCTCGCTCTTTGAGCACAAGCGCAACAAGTCCGACCGCGTAATCAAGGCGCTTGCCGCACGCGGTGGTGTGATCGGCTGCGTTGCCTACCGCAACATCACGCCCGACAGCGCCTGCGCCACGGTCGACGGCTGGTGCGAGATGGTGGCCCGCACGGTCGATATCGCCGGCATCGACCACGTCGGCATCGGCACCGACATTTCCCACAACCACACCCAGCGTGACTACGACTGGATGCGAAAGGGCCGCTGGACACGATCCGTTCAGTACGGCGCGGGTTCGGCGGCAACGCCTGGTGCGGTGCCGAAGCCGGAATGGCTACTCAAACCGGAAAACCTTCAGGACGTGGCGCCGGCGCTCCTTCGGGTCGGTTTCAATCAGGAAGAGGCGAACAAGATCCTCAGAGACAACTGGCTGCGTCTTTACGGCGAGGTCTTCCGCGCCGACTGACCGGTTACGGAAACGAATTTCCAACGAAAGAAGGGCCGCCGCCAGGCTCGCGAGCGGCCACGGGGAACAGCAATCAACGACCGTTCGACTAAGGAGAACAACGAATGGACACGTTCAAGAAAGCATCGGCAATACCGGTGTCGCGACGCGCAGTGCTCGGTGCTGGTCTTTTTGGGGCCGCCATCCTTGCCTCACCCCTCGTGCGCCGCGCAAGTGCTGCGGACAATGTACTTTATGTCAACACCTGGGGCGGCGACTGGGAAGCTTCCGTTAAGAAGTTCCTCTTCGATCCGTTCACGGCCGACACCGGCATCGAGATCCGCACAGTCTCGCCGATCTCGTTTGCCAAGCTCGCCGCGCAGAAGACGACCGGCGTCTTTGAGTTTGACGTCACGACGCTGGGCGTCGCCGACGTCGCTCGTGCGAATGCAGCCGGCCTCTTGGAAACGCTCGGAGACCATGTCGATGCGTCCAAACTTTGGCAGGGCGCCATCTATGAAAACGGCCTGTCGACCCACGGATTTGCCACGCAGCTCGCGTTCAACAAGACGAAGTACCCGGATGGTCTGAAGAACTGGGCCGACTTCTTCAACGTCGAGAAATTCCCGGGCAACCGCAGCCTGCAGCGCCACGCCGCCCGCGTACTCGCCATCGCCCTGCTCGCCGACGGCGTTTCCCCGGACCAACTGTTCCCTTATGATCTCGACCGTGCCTTCGCCTCGCTCGACAAGGTCAAGGACAACGTGCGTGTCTGGTGGACAGCAGGCCCGCAGGCCCGCCAGATCCTGACCGACGGCGAGGTCGACATGGCCGGCCTTTGGGACAGCGATGCCGCCGGCGCCAAGAAGGCTTCCAAGGAGCCGATCGAGATCGTCTGGGATCAGGCGATTGTCGACCAGGCATGCTGGATCGTCGCCAAGGATAGCCCGCGTGCCGAAAACGGCTTCAAGCTGATCAGCCATATCGGCCAGAATGCAGAAGGGCTCGCGAAGTTCTGCATCGCCGACCAGAATGGCCCGATGAACCCGAAATCGTTCGATTTCATTCCACCTGAGGTGGCCAAGACCATGCCGACCTATCCCGATCACCTCGCCCGCGCCGTCATGCTCGATGGCGCCAAGCTGACGGCGCAGATCGACGAGCTGAGCAGCCGGTTCGAAAGCTGGGTCGGCCTTTGATGCAAGCCTCCCGGTTCCGTGAGAAACGGAACCGGGAGGATCTTAAGACAGGTGCATTGCCACGGGGGCGTCCCGACGCCACGGGCATGAAGATCGAGGTTTACCGATCAGGGTACTGAGGGAGCATTGACATGAAACAGAGATCGTTTTCGCCCATTGCGGAGGGGCCGATACCGCTGATGGCCCCGGCAGCGGTCTTCCTTGCGGTATTCTTCCTGGTGCCGCTTGCCTATGTGGGCTGGATGAGCATCTCGCAGCCGGTGGTCGGCCTGCAGAACTTCGGGCGGCTTCTGCATTCGAGCCTGTTTGCGTCCGTGCTCTATCAGACGTTCAGGACCGCCTTCCTGGTCACCGCTCTTGCGCTCCTCTTCGCCTATCCGCTCGCCTATGCTGCGGCCAACGGATCCAAACGCTTCGCCACCTTTCTCCTGACCGTGGTCGCCCTTTCTTTCTGGACGAGCTATCTCGTGCGCACCTATGCCTGGATGGTCATTCTCGGCAATCAGGGGCCGGTCACGGCACTCCTTACCTGGCTCGGCTTCGATCCTGCGCCGAAGCTACTCTTCACCACCTTCAGCGCAACGCTTGCCATGTCCCATGCGCTCATTCCTTTCATGACCATGTCGCTGTTCTCGGTCATGAAGCGCATCGATCCTCTCTATGTTCGCGCTGCGGAAAGCCTCGGCGCGAGCCCGCGTCGTGCCTTCCTCGCAGTCTATCTGCCGCTTTCGGCACCGGGCATCGTCAACGGTTGCACGCTCGTCTTCATCTCCTGCCTCGGCTTCTACGTGATGCCCGTGCTGCTCGGCAGTCCGCGCGACCAGATGATCGCAGGTATCATCGGCGACCAGATCGAACAGACACTCGACTTCGGGCTTGGCTCGGCAATCTCGATCGTGTTGCTCGGCCTGACGCTCGCAGTTTACGCGCTCTACAACCGCTTCTTCGGACTTGACCGGCTATGGGCAGGAGGTGGCCGATGAACCCCTTCGTTCGCGCGCTTGCGCTCCTCATCGCCTTTTTTGTCGCTGCACCGATGTTCATCGTCATCCCGATGTCGTTCAGCTCGGCTGCGTCGCTGACCTTCCCGCCGCCCGGCTACACGCTTGCCAACTACATCAACTTCTTCTCGGACCCCAACTGGACTGAGCCGCTCATCAACAGCGTCATCATCGGTCTTGGAACGGTACTGGTGACGCTCTGCCTTGCCATCCCCGCGTCCTTCGCACTGGTGCGGCATATCTTCCTCGGCCGTGAATTGTTCAATCTCCTGATCATGCTGCCTATGATCGTGCCGACTATCGTCATGGCGCTCGGCTACTACATGTACTTCGGTCAACTTCGCCTCGTGCAGAGTTACCTTGGCGTCATCCTCGCCCATAGCTGCATCGCCATGCCGATGGCGACCCTGATCCTGACGGCGGCACTCAAAGGGTTCGACCGGTCCGTCGAGCGGGCTGCCATGAACCTTGGCGCGTCGCCCTTCACGACATTCCGGTTGGTCACCTTCCCGATCCTGCGTCCCGCCTTCACCGTAGCCGGCCTCTTTGCCTTTATCGCTTCCTTCGACGAAGCGGTGATTGCGCTGTTTATCTCCGGCCGCGACAGGGCGACCTTGCCGCGCCAGATGTTCAACGCCGTCCGCCAGGAGGCAGACCCGACCATCTCGGCAGCATCCTCTTTCCTGTTTCTCCTCGTTCTGGCTGGCGTCTGCGTCTGGCTTGCGCCGCAATTTGTGCGTCGCCGGTCCGGGACCACACGTCAGCCGCTCGAAAACGGCGCCACCAACACCGCTGCGGCGGCATCCTGATCAAGGAGCACAGCCATGAACGCCCGTTCTCTCACACTCCGCAACGTCAACAAGAGCTACGACGGCAAGCATATGGCGGCCGACAACGTGTCGCTCGACATCAAGGCTGGCGAGTTCGTCTCCTTCCTTGGCCCCTCCGGCTCCGGCAAGACCACGACGCTGATGATGATTGCCGGCTTCCAGCATCCGACGAGCGGAGAAATCGGCCTCGGCGAACGCGCCATCGACAAGCTGCCGCCGCACAAGCGCAATATCGGCATGGTCTTCCAGAACTACGCCCTCTTCCCGCACATGACGATCGCCGACAACGTCGCCTTTCCCCTGCGCATGCGCGGCGTGGAAAAGGCCGAGAAAGAACGGCGGTCGCGGGAGGCACTGGCGAAGGTCGGCCTCCAGGGCTTCGAGAAGCGCATTCCCTCGGAACTATCCGGCGGACAGCAACAGCGTGTGGCCCTTGCCCGCGCACTCGTCTTTGAGCCCGATATCATTCTGCTCGACGAACCGCTCGGCGCGCTCGACAAGGCGCTTCGCGAGCACATGCAGGTGGAGTTGAAGCGCATCCACCGCGACCTCGGCGTCACCATGGTCTACGTCACCCACGACCAGTCGGAAGCCATGACAATGTCGGACCGGATCGCCGTCTTCAACGAGGGGCGCATCGAACAGGTCGGCACCCCAAACGAGATCTACTTCGCGCCGAAGACCCGCTTCGTCGCCTCCTTCATCGGCGACAGCAACATCCTCGCCGCTTCCTCGCTTGGCGATGGCCGCTACGAGACGCCAGTCGGCGTCGTCGACACCAAAGCCGCAGGCAGTGACCGCAACAGCAAAGCCGAATTGCTGTTGCGCCCGGAGATGATCCGCCTCGCCGACGGGGCGGATCCAAGCCGTCAGGCGATGAAGATCGACAGCACTATCAACTATGGTGACAACCTGCTGGTCATCGGCAAACTCGGCGCGCAAGCGATCCGCATGCGCGTGCCCGGCGTCGATGCACGAAGGCTTGACGGTGCTTCCGAGTGCCACGTCACCTGGCGCAGCGAAGATGTGCACGTCATCGCCTGACAATCGCAAAGCGCAATCAAGCATAGCCTGGAGCCTGCCATGAACGACCGTCCCAACTCCCTTCACGCCCTGGATCGGCAAAGCCTTATCCATCCCTACACCAACCTTGCGGTTCACCAGGAGGTGGGGCCGCATGTCATTACCGGTGGCGAAGGGATCTACGTCGTCGATGATCAGGGAAAGCGTTACATCGAAGGTCTTGCCGGCCTCTTCTGCGCCGGGCTCGGCTTCAGTGAACCGCGATTGGTGGAAGCGGCGACGCGCCAGTTAAAGACAATGCCCTTCTATCATTCCTTCGCCCACAAATCGACGGAACCGGGTATCCGCCTTGCAGAGAAGCTGCTCGAAATGGCGCCGGTACCCATGTCGAAGGTCTTCCTTGCCGGTTCCGGTTCCGAGGCGAACGACACAGCGATCAAGCTTGTCTGGTACTACAACAACGCGGTCGGACGGCCTGAGAAGAAGAAGATCATTTCGCGCCGCAAGGCCTATCACGGTGTGACGGTCGCGACCGCAAGCCTCACCGGCCTTCCGTTCAACCATCGCGACTTCGATCTGCCGATCGCCAATATTCTGCACACGGACTGCCCGCATTACTGGCGGTTTGCTGAACCCGGAGAGAGCGAGGAAGACTTCGCAACCAGGCTAGTCGGCAACCTCGAACAGATGATCCTTGAGGAAGGCCCGGAAACGGTGGCCGCCTTCTTCGCTGAACCGGTCATGGTATCCGGTGGAGTGATCACGCCGCCAAAGACCTATTTCGAGAAGCTCCAGACGGTTCTGAAAAAGTACGACATCCTTTTGGTGGCCGACGAAGTTATCTGTGGTTTCGGGCGTACCGGTAACATGTTCGGGTCGGAAACCTACGGGCTGAAACCGGACATGATCAGTTGCGCAAAGCAGCTTTCGGCCGCCTACATGCCGATCTCCGCGCTGATGATCAACGAGACGATCTCTGACGTCCTCCTCGACCAGAGCCGCAAGATCGGAACATTCTCGCATGGCTTTACTTATGGTGGTCATCCGGTCGCCGCGGCCGTGGCTCTGGAGGCCCTGACTATCTACCAGGAGGTAGACATCGTCTCCCACGTCCGCGCCGTCGGCCCGCGCTTTCAGGAGGGCATTCGAAAGCTTGGCGAACATCCGCTGATCGGTGAAGCCCGCGGTGTGGGTCTTGTCGCGGGCCTCGAATTCGTCAAGGACAAGGTAACGAAAGAGAACTTCCCACCTGCCTGGCAGGTCGCCAACCATGCCGGCAAGTTCGCAACCGAGCGCGGCGTCCTCACGCGTGGTCTTGGCGACATGGTGAGCCTGTGCCCGGCCATGATCATCAACGAGAAGCAGATCGACGATCTCATGGCACGCATGCAGCTTGCTCTCGACGACACGCTTTCGTGGGCGCGCAGCCAAGGCTACATCGCGTGATGCCGGAGATCGCCATGTCGACCACCCGGCCGCATTCCTATGGGCAGCTTGGCATGCTGATTGACGGCCGCTGGACCTATGAGACGGAGCGGCGGGACGCGGTCATCGATCCCGCCAGTGGCGCGGTCATCGGCTATTTGCCCTGCGCTTCCGACGCCGACCTCTCGGCCGCCGTCGCCTCCGCGCAGCGCGCATTCGAAAGCTGGAGCGAACGCTCAGCGCTCGACCGCGGGCAGATCCTGCGGCGTTTCGCCGATCTTGCCCGCAAGCACGCCGATGAGATCGGCCGCAGCATGGTGATGGACCAGGGCAAGCCGCTGGCGGAGGCAATCGGTGAGATCCGATTTGCCGCCGACCATGCCGATTGGCATGCGGAGGAAGCGCGGCGCATCTATGGTCGCCTTATCCCTTCGCGAGATCCACGTGTACAGCAGGCGGTCACGCGCGAACCCGTCGGCGTCTGCATCGCATTTACCCCTTGGAATTTCCCGTTTAGCCAGGCACTGCGCAAGGTCGTGGCAGCCTTGGCAAGCGGCTGCACGATAATCCTCAAAGGGCCGGCGGAATCGCCCTCCTCCACGGTCGCGATCGGCCGGCTTATGCAGGAGGCGGGTCTGCCGGACGGTTGCCTCAATATCGTCTGGGGATCGTCTTCACATATTTCTGAAACGCTGCTTTCGGCCCCCGAGGTGAAGAAGATCTCGTTCACGGGGTCCGTCGAAGTCGGCAAGCTGCTCGCTTCGCTCGCAGGCCGCCATATGAAGCGCTCCACGATGGAGCTTGGCGGCCACGCTCCGGCTATCGTCTTCGACGATGCCGACGTTGAAGCATCTGCCGACGCGCTTGCCGCGCAAAAGGTCCGCAATGCCGGACAGGTCTGCGTTTCGCCGACCCGCTTCTACGTTCAAACAGGAGCGTATGACCGTTTCCTAGCGCGCTTCGCCGACAAGGTGGCCGCCACGAAGGTTGGCTATGGCTTTGCCGAAGGAGTGCAGATGGGTCCGCTCTGCCACGCCCGCCGGGTCACGGCTATGGAAGGCTTCGTACAGGATGCCCGCGAACGGGGAGCGGAGATCGTGACCGGCGGCAGTCGCATCGGCGACGCCGGCTTTTTCTATGCGCCGACGGTGGTTGCCGGTGGTTCCGACGCGTTGCGGCTGATGAACGAGGAGCCCTTTGGACCCATTGCGGTCGTCACGCCTTTTTCTGGTTTTGACGACGTGATGCGGCGCGCCAACAGCCTTCCTTTCGGCCTTGCGTCCTACGTGTTCACCGCCTCCAGCAGTCAAGCCCAGCACGCCGCAAAAGCGCTTGCCGCCGGGATGGTCAGCATCAATCACTTCGGCCTGGCGCTACCCGAAACGCCTTTCGGTGGCATCAACGACAGCGGCTATGGTAGCGAAGGTGGGACTGAAACCTTTGACGGCTATCTCAACACGAAATTCGTGACCCGCTTCGACGCGCGGCCCGAATGAGCAGCCTTACTTTCTTGGAGAACAAAATGTTTGAAGCCATCGATACCGGATCAGACCCCTCAGACGCGCCAGTCAGCGAGGTCGTGCGCGCCGGCAATCTCGTCTGGTCGGTCCATATTTCCGAAGACCCGGTGAATGGCGACCTCGTCACAGGTGACATCGAAACCCAGACGCGCCGAACGCTTGGAAATCTCGACATCGCGATCCGTGCTGCGGGCGGCACGCTGGCCGATGTCGTGCAGGTTCAGGTTTTCCTCACTGAAAGATCGGACGCACCAGGAATGAACAAGGTCTACGCCGAGTTCTTCAAGGAGCCCTATCCGGTGCGTGCGACCGTGGTGGTAAAGGAGCTTTTGGCCGAAGGCCTTCGCATCGAAATCCTTGCCCACGCCGTTCTCGGCAACAGAGCTTAGAGTGGCCGATCATGTTTGAGAAAGTCGAAACCGGTATCGCTTCGTCAAAGGCGCCTTTGAGCGCTACGGTCAAGGCAGGCCGCATCGTGCGATCCGCGCATATTGCAAAGAATCCGACGACGGGCGAACCCATTACCGGTGACATCGAGACACAGGCACGCCAGGTGTTCCTGAACCTCCAACAGGCGCTCGAAGCGGCCGGCGGAACACTTGCCGATGTTGTGCAGATCCAGGCCTATCTCACGGATAAGTCGGATGCAGGCGGCATGAATAGGATTTACCGGGAGTTCTTTACTGCACCTTATCCGGTTCGTGCCACCGTCGTAGTCGATCTTCTCTCCAGCGGAATACGCCTTGAGGTACTCGCAACGGCTGTCCTTTCCTCCTCGGCGTGACGATGGTGTCTCGCCTGTTTGGCGCTGTCTGTCCAAAAGAGATAGAAGACGGCAACCGGCGGCACCGGCCTCTACCGAGAAAAGGGACCTGGTCCCTAACCAAGTCTTTTTAACAATGACAGACATGCCACGAACGTATGTGGAAACGCCGCCTTCCGTTCCTTCTTCATCCGTTGATTGGCTTCCACCACAGAGCGCTCATGCGTGATGTGCCGGTGGCGACCGAGAAGGAGATTGGAGACGAGGCGGCTCGGGTGACCGGTTCGTCCAAGTCATTCGACACGCCAGAATTCATGAAGGGCAAGTTCAGGGTCCGCGCCGGGGCGGCGCAAGGCGGCACCTACGGCAACTCAGTGCGAGAGGCGCTAGACGTGATCTATGCCCTCGACGGAAGCCGGCTCAAACCTTTGACGGTGCGGTTGCGCCGCAGAACAGGTGGGCTGAGGTTTTTGAGCAGGGGTCTTGCGGCGGCCGCTCCGAACCAAACGGTTCCCCACGAACACGAGGGGAGCATTGCGCTCCCCTCCCCGATGTCGTCACATCAGGCCTGACCAGGCCGATTGATGCTCAGGAAGTGTCGAACCACTGGCTTCTCCGGGCCTTTGTGATAGGTCAGAACCTTGCCCTGCAAGTCTGCGTCGGCGTTGGAAACCCGCTGATGCTGGCGAAGGTGTTCCGCCCAGGATTCCACCATGAACCACTCAACCATCTTTTCCGGGTCGGCGGAGTCTTCGGTCACGCCCCAGCCATAGGCACCATCGCGGCGACGTTCCTGGGAGAGCGTGTCGAGCGCATGGAGGAAGGCGCGGCGGTGATGTTTTTCGACCTGGTACTCGATCAGGATCAGGACGGGACCACGGTCATGAGCGACAGGTTCGGCAACAAGCGGTTCCGGCCAATGGTTCGAAGGCACCAAATCCACATCGCCGGCTGGCAGCTTCAGTCGGTGCATGATGAAGCCGGCGGCAAGCAGTCCGGCAGCGCCGATCAGCAGCGTCCCCTGGATACCCGCTGCTTCGCCAACTGCACCCCAGCCAAGGCTGCCGGCGGTCATCGCCCCGTTGAAAACGGTGAGGTAGACCGCGAGACCGCGACCACGCACCCAGTTGGGGAGAACGGCCTGTGCTGCGCCATTGAGGGTTGTCAGCGCGGTGATCCATGCGCCACCGAGGAACAGAAGGGCGATGATGGCAACCCACTTCGGGAGGGAAAGCGAAAGTACGGCCATGACGATCGCGGTGACAACGGCCGCCCCGAGCAACAGTCCATCGGCGCTCAGCCGGTCACGCAGCTTCGGCATGACCAATGCTCCTGCGATCGCACCGGCACCGACAGCGCCGAGCAGAATGCCGTAGAAGCTTGCGTCCCCACCCAGGAGTTGGCGGGCGACCAGCGGCAAAAGTGCCCAGACCGCGCTCGCAAAGGCAAAAAAGATCGCGGCACGCAGCAGGACGACATGCAGTGGACGACTGGCGCGGGTGTAGCGGAGACCGGCACGGAATGCGCCAAAGAAGTTTTCAGACAACGCATCGTTGGCGCTTTTTGCCCGTGGCCACCAGAGAAGCGCGGCGATGACGATGATGTAGCTGGCCACGTCGGCACCATAGGTGACGCCTGCGCCAAACGCGGCAAGCAAAAGTCCGCCTGCCGCGGGGCCGATCGATCGTGCGATATTGATCCCGAGTGAGTTCAGCGCCACGGCGCTTTTGACGTCTTCTCGCTTGACCAGTTCTGGAACGATCGCCTGCCAGGTCGGCCCCATCAGTGCGGCACCGATGCCGCCGAGGAAGGTCAGACCGATCAGTGCGCTGACGGAGAGCATTCCGGTCTGCGCCAGAACCATCAAACTGATACTGACGGAGGCAAGCAAGATCTGAACAGCAATCAGGAACTTGCGCCGATCGAGGATGTCGGTGAGCACACCGGCCGGGATGGCGAGCAGGAAAATAGGCAAGGTTCCCGCCGCCTGCACCATCGCAACTGCGGCAGTTGAAGCGGACAGGTCAGTCATGAGCCACGAGCTGGCAACGTCACGCATGAAGCTGCCGGTATTGCCCAGGACTGTGGCCGTCCAAAGGACCGCGAAAACCGGTTGAGCCAGGGGAGCGAAGCTTCCGCCGACAGATTTTTTGTCGCTCATTTGCGATCTCCTTTTGTCAGATCGATTGCGGCGACAATGACGAATGCGCCGGCGAGGCCGAGATGCTCGAAGAAGGCATTGCCGGCCATCGTGCGATCCATGCCCGGTGCCATTTCCCAGAAGCGAAGGGCAATGAAGGTTGCAAGAAGAGTGAACCCCGCGAGTGACAGCGCGCCAGCCCAACGCAGGATGCCTGATACCACCATGGCCGAAGCCGCAAGCTCAAAGCCGATGACAGCAACCGCGAAGAACGCCGGCGGATGAAGACCGAGATGCGCCATCTCGGCGATCGCGCCATCAAAGTCGAAGATCTTGGCAAGCGGCCCCTGAATGTAGGCGGCGCAAAGGGCAAGCAGCGCCGCGGTCCGCATTGCGGGAGCCGCGATGACTTCGGCAAAATGCCCACGGATTGAAGAGGTCGGGTGATGGATCATTTTTGCTCCTGCGATCGTCGCTGTCTCTGAAACCGGCTATGTGGTTCGTCTGATAGAGCGATATTGACCGGGAAGTTCCCTACCAACAATTGCATCAATATTTGCTATTTAATTGCATTTTTCGCAACAATAGAAGCGCATTGCATGTGCTCCAGCCAAACACCAAAACGGGCAGCGACCGAGCTGCCCGTTTTGGTGTTCATGCATGATTTGCGTGCCTTCACACCGCCCAGCAGGAGCATCCAAGCGCGCCGAAGAAACCCTTAAGGTCGGCGATCGGCAGTTTCGACGTCCAGGCGCCGGCATGATCGTGGCCATGGACGCCGCAATCGCTGGCGCAGCCGCACGACGTGATCGCGGTGCGCCGGAGCGAGCGCTTTCCGGCGCCCTCGGGCTCACCCCAGGCGGCATAACCGCCGAAGGTGCGGACCGGCGACCAGTCGGGCATTGCCGGCGGCACCTTGTTCTCGTCGTGAGAGGCAAATTCGCCGGCCGCATAGACGATCTTGCCGCCGACCATCGTGAGCTCTGACGTGAGGAAGGAAATCTCGTCCTCGGCGCAGTTGAAAAAATCCTTGTTCGGCACGATGAGGTCGGCGAACTGCCCTTTCTCAATCCGGCCTTTCTTGCCTTCCTCGTTTGAAAACCACTGCACCTTCTCGGTCCACATCCGAAGCGCCGTCTCGCGATCGAGGCAGTTGGCGCGCGGGTAGAGCTGCAGGCCGCCGACAGTCTTGCCGGTCACCATCCACGACAGCGAAACCCAGGGGTTGTAGGATGCGACGCGGGTCGCATCGGTGCCGGCGGAGACGTTGACGCCCTTTGCCAGCATCTTGGCCACCGGCGGCGTCGCTTCAGCGACACCATGGCCGTAGCGCTCGACGAAGTACTCGCCCTGATAGGCCATGCGGTGCTGCACGGCGATGCCGCCGCCAAGGGCGGCGATCCGGTCGATCGAGCGGTCAGAGATCGTCTCCGCATGGTCGAAGAACCAGTTGATGCCCTCAAGCGGGATATCCTGGTTGACCTTCTCGAAGACGTCGAGCGCACGGGTGATCGTCTCGTCATAGGTGGCATGCAGTCGCCAGGGCCAGCGGTTCTCCGCAAGAATGCGCACGACCTCTTCGAGTTCGCCCTCCATCTCCGGCGGCATGTCCGGGCGCGGCTCGCGGAAGTCCTCGAAGTCGGCGGCGGAAAACACCAGCATCTCGCCGGCACCGTTGTGGCGGAAATAGTCGTTACCCTGCTTGTACTTGA
>NZ_FNGR01000081.1:0-2226 GCF_900103045.1 Ensifer sp. YR511 | reverse complement strand
TGTCAAAGCTGAATAGGGCTGCGACGTCGCCAGCCATTTAGAAATGCGACACTGCCCGCCGGCTTGCTCTGCCAGTCAGCCCCCGATCCGACCGGCTGGTCCGGGTTGAAAGGGCGGAGCGGGGGCGGGTGATGACACTCCCCTTCGGCTTTAGCTTTCTCAGTAGCAATTGTTTTGTCGCCGGTTGATACTCGCTTGCACCTGCATAGGGCGAGGTAGGGATCACAGCCGCACGATGCTTCCGGAAATCAAGCTGCATGGTGACGTCGATGTCGCCGCACTGTCCCCACTTCTTCGCGGTATGCTTCTTTCGGTTGCCTATGCTGACGGTGAGGGCGGCATAGGATTGACGGCGACCGGCGCCATGAACCGCAAGTTCGTGCATTGGGCCGCTGTGCACTTCCTTTGGCCAGGCTTCACAGCCGAAGACCTCTACAGCATGAACAAGGTGCTCAATGAAAGCGACATGCCGCCGCTTTGGGTGGTGCGCGACATGACCCGTCATCTGAAGCTTCTTCGTCGGAAAAAAGATGTGCTGCTGCCAACCAGACGCGGCCGGGAGTTCCTGGTGAACCCGCAAGCCTTCTTCGATCTGATCGCCACGGATTATCTCTATTCGTATGTCCATACCACCGAGCGGGAAGAGGAGGTCCGAGCGCGGTTACGCTGGTGGCGCATGTTCCTCAATCTTCTCAATATCAAAGCCAGGGAAGGGTGCACGCCAATAGACGTTGTGAAGATCCTCTATCCAGACTTGGCGCCTCTGTCGGACACCGAAATGACCATAGAAGCCTGGAAGTTGAAATCCGATCTCCAATATGGCGTCTTTCGGCGCTTGTGCTGGCTCGGTGTGCTCTATGAGGCACGAGAGGGGCTTACGCTCCTCCAGCATGGAGCCTTCCACAAGACGCCACTTTGGCCAGCTTGCCTGCAGTTGGAATCGGATGCGCAGAGCGACATCGGCGTGCATTGACGCTCTTTATTCCGCCGCTGGCCGCCTCATCAACGCTTTCTCTCGTCGCGCAATCACCGCCGGATCGTTCATGAAATCCGTCCGCCGGCCAGGCTTGGGACCACGCTTCTGGTAGCCGTTGGCTGTGCTACCGTCTCGAATGCCGAACATATGATCCGTTTGGCCCGTTCGGCTCGGACCACTCTTGCTGCGCTGCTGTTGGCGTCCGGCCTGCATCTCGGCGACAATTGACAGCATGTCGTCCAGCCGCTTGTTGTCGACGACCTCGGCACGATGCACCGAGCGCAACGTATCGAAGGTCCTGTAGGGCAGGGCAAAGCTCTCGTGCATGATCTCAAGCCGACCGTCCGGATAATCGCAGACAATCACCTTCTGGCCCGCCAATGGCCTGGAAATCTCGGTCGGATCGAGAATGAACAGCACCTTGTCGTAACGCAGCGTCAGGGATTGCGACAGCGTGCGCACTTCCTTGCGGCACATGGCACCATCGAGGTTCTCATGGTCGGACAGCGGCCGGTGCATGTCCTTCGGATTGCGTGGTTGCTTGCCAAAACGAGTGTTGAAATCTGCAATGAACTCAGGCGCATAGACATTGGCAGCTTCGATCGTATCGATGCCGCGAAGTCGCATCTCCTTGACCAGCCGATCCTGCAATGTCTGGTTGGCACGCTCCACTCGACCCTTGGCCTGCGGGGTGTTGGCACAGATGATGTCGATATTGAGTTCATAGAGCGCCCGTCCGAACTGCGTCAGGCCGCTTGTCCGGTCTTTCTTCGACGCATGGAGCGAGCGGAAAACGCCGTGCTTGTCGCTGTAGAAGGCCAGCGGCTTGCCCCATTGCTGCAGATAGGCCTTCGTCGCGTGCAGATAATCGAATGTATTCTCCGATCCAGCAAAGCGAAGATGTAAAAGCTTGCCGGTGGCGTCATCAATATAGACGAGCAGGGCGCATTTGGGGCCGCGGTTCTCGAACCACCAGTGATGCGACCCATCGATCTGCACCAGTTCGCCAAAGCAGTCGCGCCGGCCACGTGGCTGGAAAACCCGTTTCTTGCGTTCCCGACGCGAGATCCAGATGCCAGCCTCGGTCATCCATTGCCGCAGCGTTTCCTTGGCAACAGAAATCCGGTGCAGCTCGATGAGCTTCTCGCGCGCCAGCGTCGGACCGAAATCCAGATAGCGTTCGCGGATCAGATCCAGCGCCGCATTGCGGAAATCCTCGCTGTGGCGCCGATTGCTCGGCCGGGATCGCT
>NZ_FNGR01000065.1:0-17547 GCF_900103045.1 Ensifer sp. YR511 | reverse complement strand
ATCGCTGCGGTCAGCGACGTCTTGCCATGGTCAACGTGGCCAATCGTGCCAATGTTAACGTGCGGCTTGTTGCGCTCAAATTTGCTCTTTGCCATTTCCGGCTCTCCGTTTTCTATCCCCTACCGGGGAAAACTTTTAACTTCTGTCAGCGTCTTGGTATTCCGGTCACTTCTGACCGGAATACTTCGCCTGGATTTCCTGCGCGACGTTCGACGGAACCGGCGCGTAGTGATCGAAGGTCATCGTGTACTGCGCGCGGCCCTGAGACATGGAGCGCAGGTTGTCGACGTACTTGAACATGTTCGCCAGCGGAACGTTTGCGTTGATCACAACGGCAACGCCACGCGATTCCTGGCCCTGGATCTGGCCACGGCGGGAGTTCAGGTCGCCGATAACGTCGCCGACGTAGTCTTCCGGCGTTACGACTTCGACCTTCATCATCGGCTCGAGAAGCTGTGCACCAGCCTTCTTGGCCGCTTCACGGAAGCAAGCACGCGATGCGATTTCGAAGGCGAGAACCGACGAGTCGACGTCGTGGAATGCACCGTCGATGAGCGTCGCCTTGACGCCGAGCATCGGGAAGCCAGCGAGCGGACCCGAAGACAGAACGCTTTCGATACCCTTCTGAACGCCCGGGATGTATTCCTTCGGAACAGCACCACCGACGATCTTGGATTCGAAGACGAAATCTTCGCCATCCGGGTTCGGTTCGAACACGATCTTGACGCGCGCGAACTGACCGGTACCACCGGACTGCTTCTTGTGCGTGTAGTCTTCTTCGTGCTGACGCGTGATGGTTTCGCGGTAGGCAACCTGCGGAGCACCGACGTTGGCTTCAACCTTGAACTCGCGACGCATACGGTCGACGATGATGTCGAGGTGAAGTTCGCCCATGCCAGCGATGATCGTCTGGCCGGATTCCTGGTCGGTCTTGACGCGGAACGACGGGTCTTCAGCTGCCAGGCGGTTGAGCGCGAGGCCCATCTTTTCCTGGTCGCCCTTGGACTTCGGCTCGATCGCGATCTGGATGACCGGCTCCGGGAATTCCATGCGCTCGAGGATAACCGGCTTCAGCGGATCGCAAAGCGTGTCACCCGTGGTGGTTTCCTTGAGACCGGCAAGAGCAACGATGTCGCCTGCGAAGGCTTCTTCGATGTCTTCACGCGAGTTCGAGTGCATCTGCAGCATACGGCCGACGCGCTCGCGCTTGTCCTTGACCGTGTTCATGACAGACGAGCCCTTTTCGAGCTTGCCCGAATAGATGCGTGCGAAGGTCAGCGAACCGACGAAGGGGTCGTTCATGATCTTGAACGCGAGCATCGAAAGCGGCTCGGCGTCGTCAGCGTGACGCTCGATCTCGGCTTCGGTCTTGGCGTCGATGCCCTTGATCGCCGGAATGTCGAGCGGCGACGGCAGGTAGTCGACAACCGCGTCGAGAAGCGGCTGAACGCCCTTGTTCTTGAACGCGGTACCGCAGAACATCGGGTGGAACTTCACGTCGATGGTGCCGCGGCGAACGAGTTCGCGGATCTTGTCGTTCGAGGGCATGTTGCCTTCGAGGTAGGCTTCCATCGCGGCTTCGTCGATCTCGACAACGGTCTCGATCAGCTTCTCGCGATATTCTTCGGCCTTGTCCTTCATGTCGTCCGGAATCTCGACGACGTCCCACTGGGCGCCGAGCGATTCGTCGCGCCAGACGAGAGCGTTCATCTCGACCAGGTCGATAACACCCTTGAACTCGGTTTCAGCGCCGATCGGCAGCTGCATGACGACGGCGATCGCGCCCAGACGGGTCTTGATCATCTCGACCGAGCGGTAGAAGTCCGCGCCGGTCTTGTCCATCTTGTTGCAGAAGATCATGCGCGGAACGTTGTACTTTTCCGCCTGACGCCAGACGGTTTCCGTCTGCGGCTCAACACCGGCGTTGGCGTCGAGCAGCGCGATGGCGCCGTCGAGAACGCGCAGCGAACGCTCGACTTCGATGGTGAAGTCAACGTGGCCGGGGGTGTCGATGATGTTGAAGCGGCGAGCCTTGCCGTCACGACCCTTCCAGAAGGTGGTCGTCGCAGCAGACGTGATCGTGATGCCGCGTTCCTGTTCCTGCTCCATCCAGTCCATGGTAGCGGCGCCGTCGTGGACTTCGCCGATCTTGTGGGACTTGCCGGTGTAGTAGAGAATGCGCTCGGTCGTCGTGGTCTTGCCGGCGTCGATGTGCGCCATGATACCGAAGTTACGGTAGTCTTCGATTTTGTATTCGCGTGCCATAGTGGACTGCCTCTTGAGACGTTCGCGCCAGAATTACCAGCGATAGTGCGAGAACGCACGGTTGGCATCAGCCATCTTGTGCGTGTCTTCGCGCTTCTTCACGGCGCTACCACGGTTGTTCGCTGCGTCCATGAGTTCGCCGCAGAGGCGATCAACCATGGTCGTTTCGTTGCGCTTGCGTGCAGCCGTGATCAGCCAACGGATGGCGAGAGCCTGGCGACGCTCCGGACGAACGTCGACCGGAACCTGGTAGGTTGCACCACCAACGCGACGCGAACGCACTTCAACGTGCGGCGCGATGTTGTCGAGCGCGGAATGGAATACAGCGATCGGCTCCTGCTTCAGCTTGGCCTGAACCGCATCGAACGCACCGTAAACGATGGTTTCAGCGACCGACTTCTTGCCGTGCAGCATGATCGCATTCATGAACTTCGTAACAACCAGATCACCGAACTTCGGATCCGGGTTGATCTCACGCTTTTCTGCTCTATGACGTCTGGACATACTTCTCGTCTCTTCAAACTATTTAGCGCTCTACCACGCGGAGGACCTCGCGCAGCGCCGGGATTTTCAAAACCGAATTACTTCGGACGCTTCGCACCGTACTTCGAACGGCGCTGCTTGCGGTTCTTGACGCCCTGGGTATCGAGAACACCGCGGATGATGTGATAACGAACACCCGGAAGGTCCTTAACGCGGCCGCCACGGATCATCACGACCGAGTGTTCCTGAAGGTTGTGGCCTTCACCCGGAATGTAGCCGATGACTTCGAAGCCGTTCGTCAGGCGAATCTTGGCAACCTTACGCAGAGCCGAGTTCGGCTTCTTCGGGGTCGTCGTGTAAACGCGGGTGCAAACGCCACGCTTCTGCGGGTTTTCCTGCAGAGCAGGAACCTTGTTGCGCTTTACCTGTGCCTGACGAGGCTTACGGATCAGCTGGTTTACGGTAGGCATATACCCATCCCTTGCAAAATCTTGTCACATTACCCTTGCGGGCGGATCGTTGCCGTCGCCGGCAGTTTCGAACGCCTCATGAAATGCGCAAAACAAGGGCCGATCCGCCTTTTCCGCAGATGGCCCCAAATAAAGCAGAGGACGCACTATTTCGTGCGTCGTGCGTGCAGCATTGTAGTCGTCAGCGTGCGTTTCGAACCTTGTTTGAGGCGAACTTCAGAACGCGACGTTCCGAACCAGCCAGCCTCACATGGGCTCCGATGCGGCGGGGTGTACTGATTTCAAGGCGAACAGTCAAGGGCAATTAAGAAATATTCCCGGACGCGTGCGCCCGGCATGCCTGAAAAACAAGGCTTTTGCACATGGTTTGGCGCCTGGCGCCCGCCTCATCTGCCCTTCTGTGCCCGGAGTGTCTGACGGGATTAAGGAATCGGCAACCACTTTGTGGGGGTTTTCCACGATGATCGACTCGCTCTCAACGGAAGCGTCCGCGCGGCATTGCATTTCCATCGCGCTGATTCAAAAAGGAAGCTAAGGTCGCACCAAACCCATTCGAAAGGAAACAAAATGGCCGTCACCCCAGACAACGACAATGCCCCGGACGAGCCGATGGTGTTCATCATCATCGGCAAGGCCTACGAGACCGACGGCGACGAGGACGGCGTGGACATTCACGTAATGCTGAAGGCGCCCGACGACGATACCGCGGTACGCGAAGCGCTCAACGCGCTTGCAGAAGAAGGTTTTCTCGAGGCCGACCTGGACCAGATCGGCACATTGACCGACGTTCCGAGCGAAGAGCCGCACGCGTCCGCCTATCAGGGTGCGCTCGAAGGCGAAGTCGCGATCATCCGCTTCAGCTGAGACGCTGCAAGACAGCCCATCGCACCAGCTCCCAAGACCGTATTTGCAAAAGAAGAAGCCGCCGAGATCGCTCTCGGCGGCTTCTTCTTTTGTGAGGTTGGAGGGCGAACACGCCCTCCCCCATTATTCGGCTGCCGCGTTCTCGCTTGCGAGATCGGCGAGCATCGGCGTTGCCACGTCTGCACCGGTGCCGCGACGACGCTCTTCCAGGATCATTTCGTCGCGCGCGGTTGCGATGCGACGGATCTGGGTCATCGTGCCGCCGGTACCGGCCGGGATCAGACGGCCGACGATGACGTTTTCCTTCAGACCCTGCAGGCCGTCGGTCTTGCCGGCGATTGCGGCTTCCGTCAGGACCTTCGTGGTCTCCTGGAACGACGCTGCCGAGATGAACGACGGCGTCTGCAGCGAGGCCTTGGTGATGCCGAGCAGGACCGGATCGCCGTAAGCCGGCTTCTTGCCCTGTTCGATCAGGCCGTCGTTGACGTCTTCGAGCTCGATGCGGTCGACGTTGTCGCCGACGATGTAGGTCGAGTCACCGGCGTCGGTGATTTCAACCTTCTGCAGCATCTGACGGACGATCACCTCGATGTGCTTGTCGTTGATGACAACGCCCTGCAGTCGGTAGACTTCCTGGATTTCGTTGACCAGGTAGGAAGCAAGTGCTTCCACGCCCTTGATCGCCAGGATGTCGTGTGGCGCCGGGTTGCCGTCGAGGATGTAGTCGCCCTTTTCGATGTAGTCGCCATCCTGAAGATGGAAGGGCTTGCCCTTCGGGATCAGGTATTCGACCGGCTCGACACCGTCTTCCGCCGGCTCGATCAGAACGCGACGCTTGTTCTTGTAGTCGCGGCCGAAGCGGATCGTACCATCGATCTCAGCGATGATGGCGTGATCCTTCGGACGACGTGCTTCGAACAGTTCGGCAACGCGAGGCAGACCACCGGTGATGTCCTTGGTCTTGGCGCTTTCGAGCGGCGAACGTGCAAGCACGTCACCCTGCGAAACCTTCGTGCCCGGTTCGACCGACAGAATGGCGTCAACCGAAAGCATGAAGCGGGCGTCGCCACCACGCGACAGCTTCATGACTGCGCCGTTCTTGTCCTTGATGACGATCGCCGGCTTCAGGTCCGTACCGCGCGGCGTCGAACGCCAATCGATAACCTGACGCTTGGTGATGCCGGTGGACTCGTCGGTCGCTTCCAGAACCGAGATGCCGTCGACGACGTCTTCGAAGTGAACGGTACCTTCCACTTCCGTCATCATCGGACGGGTGTAGGGGTCCCATTCGGCGAGACGCTGACCGCGCTTCACCTTGTCGCCGTCGTCGACGAGGATCTTCGAACCGTAGGCAACGCGCTGCGAGGACCGCTCGACGCCACGTTCATCCAGGATCTGGACGGCCATGTTACGACCCATAGCGACGAGAACGCCGTCAGAGTTGCGCAGCATGTTGCGGTTCTTGATCTGAACCGTACCTTCGTAGGACGCTTCCAGGAACGACTGGTCAACCACGGTCGCCGTACCACCCAAGTGGAAGGTACGCATGGTGAGCTGGGTGCCCGGTTCACCGATCGACTGTGCGGCGATAACGCCAACCGCTTCGCCCATGTTGACCGGCGTACCACGAGCCAGGTCGCGGCCGTAGCAGACGCCGCAAACGCCCGTCTGGATTTCGCAGGTCAGCGCCGAGCGGATGCGGATCGACTGAATACCAGCCTTCTCGATCTCGATGACATCCGGTTCAAGGATCATCCGGCCGGCGTCGACGATGCGAGCGCCCGTGACCGGGTGATCGATGTCGTCCAAAGCCGTACGACCGAGAATACGAGCGCCAAGCGAAGCCACGACCTGACCGGCATCGACGATCGCCGTCATGGTGAGGCCCTTGTCGGTGCCGCAATCGACGGAGTTGACGATGCAATCCTGCGCGACGTCGACGAGACGGCGGGTCAGGTAACCGGAGTTCGCTGTCTTCAAGGCGGTGTCTGCCAGACCCTTACGGGCACCGTGGGTCGAGTTGAAGTACTCGTTAACGGTCAGGCCTTCCTTGAAGTTCGAGATGATCGGCGTCTCGATGATTTCGCCCGACGGCTTGGCCATGAGGCCACGCATGCCGCCCAGCTGGCGCATCTGGTTCGGAGAACCACGAGCACCCGAGTGCGACATCATGTAGATCGAGTTCATCGGCTTCTGGCGACCATTGTCGTCGAACTCGACCGCCTTGATGCGGGCCATCATTTCTTCGGCGACCTTTTCCGTAGCCTTGCCCCAGGCGTCGACAACCTTGTTGTACTTTTCGCCCTGGGTGATGAGGCCGTCGTTGTACTGCTGCTCGTATTCCTTCACGAGCGCTTCAGTGTCGCCGACGATCTTCACCTTGGTGTCCGGAATGACCATGTCGTCCTTGCCGAACGAAATGCCGGCGCGGCAGGCATGGGCGAAGCCGAGCTGCATGATGCGGTCGCAGAAGATGACCGTGTCCTTCTGGCCGCAATGACGGTAGACCGTGTCGATCATCTTGGAGATGTTCTTCTTGGTCATTTCCTGGTTGCAGGTGTCGAACGGCACGTTGACGTTGCGCGGCAGCAGCTCGCCGATGATCATGCGGCCAGGCGTGGTTTCATAGATCTTCGAAACCGGGTTGCCCTCGGCGTCGACGGTCTTGAAGCGGCCACGGATCTTGGCGTGCAGCGTCACGGCCTTGGTTTCGAGCGCGTGGTGCAACTCGCCCATGTCCGAGAACGCCATGCCTTCGCCCGGCTCGTTCTGGTTCAGGATCGACAAGTAATAGAGACCGAGAACCATGTCCTGCGACGGAACGATGATCGGCGCGCCGTTTGCCGGGTGCAGAATGTTGTTGGTCGACATCATCAGCACGCGGGCTTCGAGCTGAGCTTCGAGCGACAGCGGCACGTGAACGGCCATCTGGTCACCGTCGAAGTCGGCGTTGAAGGCCGTGCAGACGAGCGGGTGCAGCTGGATCGCCTTGCCTTCGACCAGGGTCGGTTCGAAGGCCTGGATGCCCAGGCGGTGCAACGTCGGCGCACGGTTCAGGAGAACCGGGTGCTCGCGGATGACCTCGTCGAGGATATCCCAGACTTCCGGCTTTTCCTTTTCGACGAGCTTCTTTGCCTGCTTGACGGTGGACGAGAAGCCCTTGGCGTCAAGACGCGCGTAGATGAACGGCTTGAACAGCTCGAGCGCCATCTTCTTCGGCAGGCCGCACTGGTGCAGCTTCAGTTCCGGACCGGTCACGATGACCGAACGGCCGGAATAGTCGACGCGCTTGCCAAGCAGGTTCTGACGGAAGCGGCCCTGCTTGCCCTTGAGCATGTCGGACAGCGACTTCAGCGGACGCTTGTTGGCGCCGGTGATGACGCGGCCACGACGGCCGTTGTCGAACAGCGCATCGACGGATTCCTGCAGCATGCGCTTTTCGTTGCGGATGATGATGCCCGGGGCGCGCAGTTCGATCAGGCGCTTCAGACGGTTGTTACGGTTGATGACGCGGCGATAGAGATCGTTCAGATCCGAGGTCGCGAAACGGCCGCCGTCGAGCGGCACGAGCGGACGCAGGTCCGGGGGGATCACCGGAACGACCTTCATGATCATCCATTCCGGACGGTTGCCGGAATCCATGAAGTTCTCGACGATCTTCAGCCGCTTCATCAGCTTCTTCTGCTTCAGATCCGAGGTCGTCTCAGCGAGCTCGGCGCGCAGGTCGCCGGCGATCTTTTCCAGGTTCATCGAAGCGAGCATCTCGTAGATCGCTTCGGCGCCGATCATGGCGGTGAACTGGTCTTCGCCGAACTCGTCGACGGCGAGCATGTAGTCTTCTTCGCTGAGAAGCTGGTTTTCCTTCAGCGACGTCAGACCCGGCTCGGTGACGATGTAGTTTTCGAAGTACAGAACGCGCTCGACATCCTTCAGCGTCATGTCGAGCAGCGTCGAAATGCGGCTCGGCAGCGACTTCAGGAACCAGATGTGGGCAACGGGAGCGGCGAGCTCGATGTGGCCCATGCGCTCACGGCGAACGCGCGACAACGTCACTTCGACGCCGCACTTTTCGCAGATGATGCCCTTGTACTTCATGCGCTTGTACTTGCCGCACAGGCACTCGTAGTCCTTGATCGGTCCAAAGATGCGCGCGCAGAACAGACCGTCGCGTTCCGGCTTGAACGTGCGGTAGTTGATCGTCTCCGGCTTCTTGATCTCACCGTAAGACCAGGAAAGAATCTTCTCCGGCGAGGCGATCGAAATCCGAATGGAATCGAAGGTCTGTGCAGGCACCTGCGGATTGAAAAGATTCATGACCTCTTGGTTCATGCCTGTCTCCTTTACGGGCTTTACGCCCTGAGCTTGGCGAGGGTGCCGACAAATCCCGGGCGCCGGCCCCTGCCCCCAAAACAGCTAAAACCGCATTGGCTGCGGCTTCGTTCCTGCCGGAGACGTCAGCGTCTCCCGGCGGAAACGGTGCGCGCCGCATGAGCGGCACGCACCTTGGGTCTCTTTACTCGGCTGCGTCGGGCAACTGCGCCGCGCCAGCCTCGTCGACCTTCGAATTTTCGAGCTCGACCGAGAGGCCCAGCGAGCGCATTTCCTTGACGAGAACGTTGAAGCTCTCCGGAATGCCCGCTTCGAAGGTATCGTCGCCACGGACGATCGCTTCGTAGACCTTGGTACGACCGGCAACGTCGTCCGACTTGACCGTCAGCATTTCCTGCAGGGTGTAGGCGGCGCCGTACGCTTCGAGCGCCCAGACCTCCATTTCCCCGAAGCGCTGACCGCCGAACTGCGCCTTACCACCGAGCGGCTGCTGGGTGACGAGCGAGTACGGACCGATCGAACGGGCGTGGATCTTGTCGTCGACCAAGTGGTTGAGCTTCAACATGTAGATGTAGCCCACGGTCACCTGGCGGTCGAACTGATCGCCGGTACGGCCGTCATAGAGCGTCGACTGACCGGTCACCTTCAGACCTGCCTGCTCCAGCATCTCGTTGACGTCGGCTTCGACAGCACCGTCGAAGACCGGCGTTGCGATCGAAACGCCGCGACGGGTCTGCTCGGCCAGGCGCACGATCGACTCGTCGTCGTACTGCTTGATCGGCTCACCCTTCGGGCCCGACCCGATGACGCTGTCGATGGTATCGCGCAACGGCTGGATATCGGCACCTGCCTTGTAGGCGTCGAGCATCGCGCCGATCTTCTGACCCATGCCGGCGCAAGCCCAGCCAAGGTGGGTTTCGAGGATCTGGCCGACGTTCATGCGCGAAGGCACGCCGAGCGGGTTCAGAACGACGTCGACATGTGTGCCGTCTTCCAGGAACGGCATGTCTTCGATCGGTACGATACGCGACACGACGCCCTTGTTGCCGTGACGGCCGGCCATCTTGTCACCCGGCTGGATCTTGCGCTTCACAGCGACGAAGACCTTGACCATCTTCATGACGCCCGGAGGCATTTCGTCGCCGCGCTGGACCTTCTCGACCTTGTCCATGAAGCGCTGTTCGAGGCGCGACTTGGATTCGTCGTACTGGGCGCGCAGAGCTTCGATCTCGCCCTGAGCCTTTTCGTCTTCGACGGCGAACATCCACCACTGCGAGCGGGGGTATTCGCTGACGACGAGGTTCGAAAGCTCGGTGCCCTTCTTGAAGCCCTTCGGGCCGGCAACGGCCGTGTGGCCACGCAGCATGTCGACGAGACGGGCGTAGACGTTGCGGTCCAGGATCGCCTGTTCGTCGTCGCGGTCCTTGGCGAGGCGTTCGATTTCCTCGCGCTCGATCGCCATCGCGCGCTCGTCCTTCTCAACGCCGTGGCGGTTGAAGACGCGAACTTCGACGACGGTACCGAAGGTGCCCGGGGGCATGCGCATCGAGGTGTCGCGAACGTCGGAGGCCTTTTCACCGAAGATGGCGCGCAGAAGCTTTTCTTCCGGCGTCATCGGGCTTTCGCCCTTCGGCGTGATCTTGCCGACGAGGATGTCACCCGGCTGAACCTCTGCACCGATATAAACGATACCGGCTTCGTCAAGGTTGCGCAGCGCTTCTTCCGAAACGTTCGGAATGTCGCGGGTGATTTCTTCCGGACCCAGCTTGGTGTCACGCGCCATCACTTCGAATTCTTCGATGTGGATGGAGGTGAACACGTCGTCGCGCACGATCCGCTCGGAGAGCAGGATCGAGTCTTCGTAGTTGTAGCCGTTCCACGGCATGAACGCGACGAGCGCGTTGCGGCCGAGAGCCAGGTCACCGAGGTCGGTCGACGGACCGTCAGCGATGATGTCGCCCTTGTTCAGGATGTCACCGACGGTGACCAGCGGGCGCTGGTTGACGCAGGTGTTCTGGTTCGAGCGCTGGAACTTCTGCAGACGGTAGATATCGACGCCCGACTTCGACGGATCGAGGTCTTCGGTGGCGCGGATAACGATACGGGTCGCGTCAACCTGGTCGACGACACCGCCACGACGGGCTGCAATAGCAGCGCCGGAGTCACGGGCAACGACCGGCTCCATGCCGGTACCGACGAACGGTGCTTCGGCGCGCAGCAGCGGCACGGCCTGACGCTGCATGTTCGAGCCCATCAGTGCGCGGTTGGCGTCGTCGTTCTCGAGGAACGGGATGAGCGCCGCTGCGACCGAAACGAGCTGCTTCGGCGAAACGTCCATCAGGTTGATGTTGTCGCGCGGCGCCAGCATAACTTCGCCGGCGTGACGGCAAACAACGAACTCTTCAGCGAACGAGCCATCGTTCTCGAGAACCGAGTTTGCCTGGGCAACGTGGTACTTCGCCTCTTCCATTGCGGAGAGATAGACGACGTCGTTCGTCACCTTGCCGTCAACGATCTTGCGGTACGGGCTTTCGATGAAGCCGTACTTGTTGACGCGGGCAAAGGTTGCAAGCGAGTTGATCAGACCGATGTTCGGGCCTTCCGGCGTTTCGATCGGGCAAATGCGGCCGTAGTGGGTCGGGTGAACGTCGCGGACTTCGAAGCCGGCGCGCTCGCGGGTCAGACCACCCGGGCCAAGAGCCGAAAGACGGCGCTTGTGGGTGATTTCCGAAAGCGGGTTCACCTGGTCCATGAACTGCGACAGCTGCGAGGAGCCGAAGAACTCGCGAACGGCGGCCGCAGCCGGCTTCGCGTTGATCAGGTCCTGCGGCATGACCGTGTCGATTTCGATCGAGGACATACGTTCCTTGATCGCGCGCTCCATGCGGAGCAGGCCGAGACGGTACTGGTTCTCCATGAGCTCGCCGACCGAACGAACACGGCGGTTGCCGAGGTTGTCGATGTCGTCGATCTCGCCCTTGCCGTCACGCAGCTCGACGAGCATCTTGACGACAGCCAGGATGTCTTCCTTGCGCAGGATGCGCACGGTGTCGGCAACTTCGAGGTCGAGACGCATGTTCATCTTGACGCGACCGACGGCCGAAAGGTCGTAGCGCTCGGCATCGAAGAACAGCGTGTTGAACATGGCTTCCGCGGAATCCATGGTCGGCGGTTCACCCGGACGCATGACGCGGTAGATGTCGAACAGGGCGTCCTGACGGTTCTCGTTCTTGTCTACGGTCAGCGTGTTGCGGATGTAGGCGCCGACATTGATGTGGTCGATGTCGAGAACCGGGATCTCGTCGAAACCAGCCGAGAGGATGACCGGAAGGGTCTTCTCGTCGATTTCGTCGCCGGCTTCGAGATAGATCTCGCCGGTGCTGTAGTTGACGACGTCTTCGGCAAGGTAGTTGCCGTAGAGGTCATCATTGGTTGCCTTGAGCGCTTTCAGGCCCTTTTCCTGCAGCTGGCGCAGCAGACGCGGGGTCAGCTTCTTGCCGGCTTCGACAACGACTTCGCCGGTGTCGGCGTCGACCATCTCGGTGATGGCCTTCTGGCCCTTAAGGGCGTCCGGCTGGAACGGCACGCGCCAGCCTTCGCCGTCGCGCTGGTAGAGCGACTTCGTGTAGAAGGTGTCGAGGATTTCCTCGCCGTCCATTCCGAGCGCCATCAGCAGCGACGTCACCGGAATCTTGCGGCGACGGTCGATACGGGCATGAACGATATCCTTGGCATCGAACTCGATGTCGAGCCAGGAACCGCGGTAAGGAATGACACGGGCCGCAAACAGCAGCTTGCCCGACGAGTGGCTCTTGCCCTTGTCGTGGTCGAAGAACACGCCCGGCGAACGGTGCATCTGCGAAACGATGACGCGCTCGGTGCCGTTGACGATGAAGGTACCGTTGTCGGTCATGAGCGGCATGTCGCCCATGTAGACGTTCTGTTCCTTGATGTCCTTGATCGACTTCGCGCCGGTATCCTCGTCGATATCGAACACGATGAGGCGCAGCGTCACCTTGAGCGGCGCTGCGTAGGTCAGATCGCGCTGACGGCATTCTTCGACGTCGAACTTCGGCGGCTCGAATTCGTACGAAACGAATTCAAGCATCGATGCGCCCGAGAAGTCCTTGATCGGGAAAACGGACTTGAAAACAGCTTGGAGCCCTTCATCAGGGCGACCGCCCTTGGGCTCTTCAACCATCAGAAACTGGTCGTAGGATGCCTTTTGAACCTCGATGAGGTTCGGCATTTCTGCGACTTCTGGAATTTTACCAAAAAACTTGCGTACGCGCCTGCGACCGTTAAACGAAAGGGTCTGAGCCATCGTCGCTCCTTGTCAATCTTGCATCCGGGCCTGCAACGGACGGGAACCGATGGCCAGTCGACCCCGTCAATCAATGAGTAGTTCAATCTCGTCCAACCAACGAAAAACGCTCAGCGCGGATTGCTGTGCTGCCTTCCGTTCGAGACCATCCTCTTGAAGAACCCATTACCCAAAAGCCGTTTTTCGACAGGCTTTTGGGTAATATGTTCTAAAAACGGTCAAAGAGAGGCGGCCTGAAAAGGCCACCTCCCCTTGCATGTAGCCGAATTACTTGACGTCAACCTTGGCGCCAGCGTCTTCGAGCTTCTTCTTGAGGTCAGCAGCTTCAGCCTTGGAAACTGCTTCCTTAACCGGCTTCGGAGCGCCTTCGACCAGGTCCTTGGCTTCCTTGAGGCCGAGGCCGGTGATGCCGCGAACTTCCTTGATGACGTTGATCTTGTTGGCGCCAGCGTCAACGAGGATAACGTCAAACTCGGTCTTTTCTTCTTCAGCAGCAGCCGGAGCAGCAGCGCCGCCAGCAGCAGCGACAGCTACCGGAGCAGCAGCCGAAACGCCCCACTTCTCTTCGAGCAGCTTGGAAAGCTCAGCAGCTTCCAGAACGGTCAGCGAGGAGAGGTCTTCAACGATCTTTGCGAGATCAGCCATTTTACTTTTCCTTTTGTTCGGTTCGAACTGGTTTTAAATACAACAGCGAAAATCCGCCTTAGGCGGCTTCGTCCTTCTTGGCATAGGCCGAGAACACGCGAGCAAGCTGGCTTGCCGGTGCCTGAACAACCGTTGCGACGCGGGTTGCCGGGGCATTGAGAAGGCCCAGCAGCTTTGCGCGCAGCTCGTCGAGCGAAGGCAGGGTCGCAAGCGACTTGACTGCTTCGGCGTTGAGCGTGGTCGTGCCCATGGCGCCACCGAGAACAACGAGCTTGTCGTTGGTCTTGGCGAAATCCATGACAACCTTAGGAGCCGTGATCGGGTCTTCGCTGTATGCGATCAGCGTCTGACCCTTGAAGAGATTGGTCATCCCTTCCGACTCGGTGCCCTGAAGAGCGATCTTGGCCAGGCGGTTTTTCGCGACTTTGACGGTGCCGCCAGCAGCGCGCATCTTCGAACGGAAGTCGTTCATCTGCGCAACTGTGACACCAGCATAGTGGGCCACGACAACCGAACCGGAAGCCTTGAAGACTTCGTTCAGCTCCGTGACGAATTCGCGTTTTTCCGCTCTTTCCACTGTCTGTCTCCAGTAGACAGGGTTGCAATAATGCAGCCCCATCGGGTTTGCCTTTGTCACCCGAGATCGAGCTCGATCCCTGATAACGCTTAAGGATCCTGTCCCTTGGCGTTCCCGGAAGAGCCGGGTCTGACACAAGGCAAGCGAGGTTCGAACCGAATTTCGACGCCTCCGGCGTCATGGCGAAATTCAGATCTTACCCGTCTCATGCAGGCCGAAGTGATTAAGGTATAACCACCCGCAATCTCGGACAGGAGTTCCGGATCGAAATCCGGATTTCCGGCCCCGAAGGGCCGGAAACTCTTTTCCGGGCCGAAGCCCGAAAATTCTTTAGGCGACGCTGAGCGTGGCCGGGTCGATCTTGAGACCCGGGCCCATGGTCGACGAAATCGCGACGCGCTTGACGTAGTTGCCCTTGGCGCCGGTCGGCTTTGCCTTGATCACGGCGTCAGCGAAAGCACGGATGTTTTCTTCCAGTGCCTTGGCGTCGAAGGACGCCTTGCCGATGCCAGCGTGAACGATACCGGCCTTCTCGACGCGGAACTCAACGGCGCCGCCCTTGGAAGCCTTGACGGCACCAGCGACATCCATCGTAACCGTGCCAACCTTCGGGTTCGGCATCATGCCACGCGGGCCGAGAACCTTACCGAGGCGACCGACGAGCGGCATCATGTCCGGGGTGGCGATGCAGCGATCGAAATCGATCTTGCCGCCCTGGACGATTTCGACGAGCTCTTCTGCGCCAACGACGTCAGCACCAGCAGCCTTGGCTTCGTCAGCCTTGGCGCCACGTGCGAAAACGGCGACGCGAACCGAGCGGCCGGTGCCGTTCGGCAGGTTGACAACGCCGCGGACCATCTGGTCAGCGTGGCGCGGGTCAACGCCGAGGTTCATCGCAACTTCGACGGTTTCGTCGAACTTGGCAGTTGCGCGTTCCTTGACCATCGAGACGGCTTCGGTGAGACCGTAGATCTTCGTCGGGTCAACGCCCTCGCGGGACTTCTGTACTCGCTTTGCAATCTTCGCCATGGTCTTAGCCTACCACTTCCAGGCCCATAGCGCGGGCAGAGCCCTCGATCATGGCCATTGCGCCTTCGATATCGGCGGCATTGAGATCCTTCATCTTGGCTTCGGCGATCGACTTGATCTGAGCCTTGGTGAGCTTGCCAGCCGAACCGCCCTTGCCGGGGGTCTTCGAGCCGGACTGGATCTTTGCTTCCTTCTTCAGGAAGTAGCTGACCGGCGGCTGCTTCATGACGAAGGTGAAGGACTTGTCCTGGTAATAGGTGATGACGACCGGGATCGGCATACCCTTTTCCATTTCCTGCGTGGCGGCATTGAACGCCTTGCAGAATTCCATGATGTTAATGCCACGCTGACCGAGCGCAGGACCGATCGGCGGAGACGGATTGGCCGCCCCAGCCTTCACCTGCAGCTTGAGCTGGCCTGCAACTTTCTTAGCCATTTCTCTCTGCCTTTCTGAAATCCCCTCGCGACGGATCGCTCCAGGGACCTGTTATGCCAGTTACCCGGCTCTTGCCGACCTCAATGGCCGGCGGCTGCGGTTGCGTGGTACGGAACATCCGACCCGGCTAAGGCCGGCATCCTTCCACGCGCATGCGGATTTCTCCGCCAGAATGGGCCTAAACCCACCCTATCCTTTTAAGGCCTTATCAGACCTTCTCGACCTGACCGTATTCCAGCTCGACCGGGGTCGCGCGGCCGAAGATCGAAACTTCGACCTTGAGGCGCGAACGCTCTTCGTCGACATCCTGAACGACGCCGTTGAACGACGCGAACGGACCGTCGGAGACGCGAACCTGCTCGCCGATCTCGAACGAGACCGAAGGCTTCGGACGCTCGACGCCATCCTGGACCTGACCGAGAATGCGCTCGGCTTCATGGTCCGGAATCGGAACCGGCTTGCTGTCGGTACCGAGGAAACCGGTCACCTTCGGCGTGTTCTTGATGAGATGGAAAGCCTCATCCGTCAGGTTGGCGCGAACCAGAACGTAGCCCGGGAAGAACTTGCGCTCGGCGTCGACCTTGCGGCCGCGACGCACTTCGACAACCTTCTCGGTCGGCACGAGAATCTTCTCGAACAGGTGCTCGAGACCCTTCTGTTTGGCCTTTTCCTCGATCGATTCAGCGACCTTCTTTTCGAAGTTCGAATAGGCGTGAACAATGTACCAGCGCGCAGCCATACTAGCCTCCACCCAATCAAGCGCCAACGTTGAGGATGAGGCCGATCGCCCAACCCATCAACTGGTCCGCAGCAAAGAAGAAGGCAGCGGCAAAAAAGACCATGACAAAAACCATCAGCGTCGAGATCATCGTCTCGCGCCGAGAGGGCCAGGTCACTTTCGACGTTTCAGAGCGAACCTGCTGCAGAAACGTTAACGGATTCGTTTTGGATGCCATGTAATGCTCACGCCATTACGGCGCGTAAAGCCGATGATTCAGCCCCACGCACCGCGTGTCTGTTTGGACCCTACATAAAGACCGATTCTAAAAACCACAAGAGCCAATCAGTCTTTTCTGTGAATTTCGTCGACCGGCTAACCGATCCTTAAACTTACTCTGCCGAACCCTCAGCTCTTATGCAAGCCTGGAGGGAATGGCAGGGGCAGAGGGGCTCGAACCCCCGACCTGCGGTTTTGGAGACCGCCGCTCTACCAACTGAGCTATACCCCTATTCGGCTGCGTGCCCGTTCAACAACGTCTCGCCGCCTCAAGTCAGCGGCTTCATATTCAGTTTGCCGGAGGATGACAAGCACCTTTCAACGCCGATCCGAAAAAATCCGCATTCAATCGCATCTATCCCCTGCCCTGCCGGCCGGAGTGCCCCCAAAAAAAAGGCAAGTCATTGCCTCGTCACTCAGAAATGGTCGCGGCGCTGCGGGCATTCGCTATCCTGCCAGAAGCTCTCCTCACCGGAATCGATTCGCATGTCGCGCATCACGCTGGTCGAATATGATCCTCTCTGGCCGTCGCTCTTTGAGGCGCGGGCGCTTTCCATCACCGCCCTGCTCTCGCCTTTCGTCCGCGAGATCCACCACATCGGAAGCACAGCGATACCCGGACTGGCCGCGAGGCCGAAGATCGATATCGATGCGGTGGTAGCGGACGTAGCGGAGCTGCCGGAGCTCAGCGCTCGCCTCTGCAACGCAGGCTACACCTTTCACGGCGACCCGCACGCAAGCGGCCTGTGGACGTTTACTATGGCAACGCTTGCCTATGGCACGCGGCTCTATCTCTGTGGAGACGACAACGCCGCCCATGCGGCACGTCTAGTGCTCAGGGATCGGCTACGTGACGCTCCCGAACTCGCCAGCCGCTACGAAGCCCTGAAGCGGCAACTCGCAGAGCAGGCCAATGGCGATTGGGATATCTACACCCACGGCAAGCGCGCCTTCATCGACGAAGTCCTGGCGACAACCGAAACGAAAAAGGCCCCGCCGTTGCCGGCGGGGCCTCTCTACTGATCTGAAATCAGTCGATTACTCGACGATCGAGGCAACGATGCCTGCGCCGACGGTACGGCCGCCTTCGCGGATTGCGAAGCGCAGCTTTTCTTCCATCGCGATCGG
>NZ_FNGR01000068.1:0-15604 GCF_900103045.1 Ensifer sp. YR511 | reverse complement strand
GCCTTCCAGATCCTGCGCGACCAGCGCGCTTACGAGCCGCGCGGCGAAAGCATCATCACGGAAGGCGCGTCAATGAAATCCCGACTGTCCTGATGACTTTCTAGCGAGCCTAGCAGTGCCGGGCTGCGCTCCTCAAGGAGAATGGGAAGCCGGGAGCCGAACGCCACTCTGTGACCGAAGCCAAGGCATCAGGTCACGCATTGGAGAATGGTTCAGAACCGAAGGACGGCCCTGTCCAGCGGAACGAAGACCATTGAGCCGATCGGCAAAAAAAGGCCGGTCAGAACAAAACCGAACCCAAGGAAAGCCGCCAACTCAAGGCGTTCTGCCCCTTGCGTTCTTTCATTGGAGAAGTGTCATGACAGGTGCAGATAGCAACAACAGAGCACCATCGGTCGATCTGAAGTTCGAGGTCGCCGTCATTCCGGTCGCGGATGTCGATCGCGCCAAAAATTTCTACGGTCGCCTCGGTTGGCGGCTCGATGCCGACTTTCCCGTCGGCGATGCGTTTCGCGTTGTGCAGTTCACTCCCCCGGGCTCGCCGGCATCGATCCACTTCGGCACCGGGCTGACCTCGGCTACGCCCGGTTCGGCGAGCGGCCTCTATCTGGTCGTTTCGGATATCGAAGCCGCGCGTGCGGAACTCGTCGAACGGGGCGCCGAGGTCAGCGACATCTTCCACCGCGAGGGCCCCGGAAAGCCAGCGATCAGCGGACGCGATCCCGCGCGCCGCAGCTACCGCTCCTATGCCACCTTCAGCGACCCCGACGGCAACGGCTGGCTGCTGCAAGAGGTGACCGAACGTCTGCCCGGGCGTGTGGATACCGAGGTGACGGACTTTGCTTCCGTCGGTGACCTTGCGGGGGCCCTGCGTCGCGCTGCCGCCGCCCATGGCGAGCACGAGAAGCGCAACGGTGGTGAGCACGACCATAACTGGCCGGATTGGTATGCGGCCTACATGGTGGCCGAACATGCGGGCAAGCCGCTTCCCGAATGAGCGCCGGCCATGACCGTCGCGTTTCCTCCATGGCGTAAATCTGCTATAAGCGGCCATTCCAGACAGAGTCGGACAGGGGTGGTGTGAGATGCACAGGATCGGCTACGTCGTCTTTCCGGGATTTCAGCTCATGGGGTTCGCGGCGGTCACCGCCTTCGAGATCGCCAACCTGACGCTTGGCGAACCAGCCTATGCGATCGAATTGCTGTCGGAGGCCGGCGGCGAGATCAAGGCGTCCGCCGGCTTCGGCGTGCTCACGAAGGCCTTCGACGACGCGGTCTATGACACCGTCATGTTCGGCGCGGGCACCGTGATCGAGCCGGTAACGCCGGGACTCGCCGCCTTCGCGCGCCATGCCTTGGAGGTCTCGCGCCGGGTGGCAGCCCCTTGCACAGGCGCCTTCATCCTCGCCGAGTCCGGACTGCTCGACGGTCGTCGCGCCACGACCCATTGGGTGTTCGCCCGTCAACTGCGCGAGCGATTTCCCGAGGTCAAGGTCGAGGAGGATCGTATCTTCATCGTCGATGGCAGCGTGTGGACCTCGGCCGGCATGACGGCAAGCATTGATCTCGCGCTGGCGATGATCGAGAAGGACCATGGCGAGGATGTCGCCCGTCAGGTGGCACGCAAGCTCGTCGTCTATCACCGGCGCGCCGGCGGCCAGTCGCAGTTTTCCGCCCTGCTGGAACTCGATCCGAAGTCGGACCGCATTCAGAAGTCGGTCAATTACGCCAAGGCCAACCTGCGAAACGTCCTCTCGGTAGACGAACTCGCGGACGCCGCGGGCTTAAGTGCGCGCCAGTTCAGTCGCGCCTTCCGTTCGGAGACCGGCCAGTCGCCGGCAAAAGCGGTCGAGCATCTGCGGGTGGAAGCCGCGCGGCTCTTGATGGAGCAGGGGCGTCACTCGATGGACGTGATTGCCGAGCAGACCGGTTTTTCCGATAGCGACCGCATGCGCCGGGCCTTCCTGCGCACGCTCGGGCAGCCGCCCCAGACGATCCGACGCAATGCGCGCGAAGGCGTTGCCTGACGGTAATAACCTGCCTTGAAAATGCGATTGTATCGCCGTGTATCCAGCCCCTGCGGTTTCTACACGTGCTTTCAATAGGACGCCGCCAAGCACACGCCCCAGATACACCAGCACTCCATTCGTGATGCCAGTTCAGTTCCCCGGAGGGTAGTCAATGTCGGACGAAATCAACCACCCGCGCCGTCGTTTCATCGGCGCAATCGCACTCTCGCTGGCGGCAACGCAGTTCGCATCGGCTGGCGCGGTCAGAGCGCAAGCGGGAGCCGGTGAGGCGCCGCGCCTACCCGCCGTCGCCCCGGGCACGAACAAGTCCTTCCCCGTCCTCAAGCAGATCGATGCGGGCGTGCTCAACGTCGGCTACGCCGAACTTGGCGCCAGCGATGCTCCTGCCGTGATCCTGCTGCACGGCTGGCCCTATGACGTTCACACCTATGTGGACGTGGCGCCGGTGCTCGCCAATGCCGGCTATCGCGTCATCGTTCCCTATCTGCGCGGCTATGGCACGACTCGGTTCCTGTCCGCCGAGACTCCAAGGAACGGCCAGCAGGCTGTGATCGCAACGGATATCATTGCCCTGATGGACGCGCTCAAGATCGAGAAGGCGGTCATCGGCGGCTGCGACTGGGGTGCGCGAACCGCCAACATCATCGCGGCCCTGTGGCCCGAGCGCTGCAAGGCGCTGGTCTCCGTCAGCGGCTATCTCATCGGCAGCCAGGAGGTGAACAGGAAGCCACTTTCGCCGCAGGGCGAGCTTGCCTGGTGGTACCAGTTCTACTTCGCCACCGAGCGGGGCTATGAGGGCTACAAGCAGAACCGAAAGGAATTCGCCCGGCTGATCTGGAAGCTTGCCTCGCCCAAGTGGAACTTCGACGACGCCACTTTCGACAGGAGTGCCGAGGCGCTTGAAAACCCCGATCATGTCGATATCTCGATCCACAACTACCGTTGGCGGCTCAGCCTGGCCGAGGGGGAAGCACAGTACGACGACCTCGAAAAGCGGCTGGCGCAGTTCCCTACCATTACCGTCCCGACCATCACGCTTGAGGGCGACGCCAATGGCGCGCCGCATCCCGATCCCGCCGCCTACGCCAAGCGTTTTTCCGGCAGATACGAGCATCGGCTGCTTGCCGGCGGCATCGGCCATAACCTGCCGCAGGAGGCGCCGCTCGCTTTTGCCGAGGCAATTGTCGCCGTCGATCGTTTCTAGTTTTTCTCCCGCAGATTGCGTGGAGGCGCGGGGCTCCGGTTCGCCGGCCCCGCGTTTTTTTGTGCGCGGTGATTGGAGACAGGGCCCGCCGGATGCGGCGCCGCGTCATGCTGGTGTGGCGCAATGGGCGACAACCACTTTCGGATGGACTTCGTATCAGCGTGTATCGGCGCCGGCACCTGGGCAGGTTTCCATACATTTTCGGGCGTCGATGAAACATCCGATACATTTTGAGGGCGCCAGATGCGTCTCGACAGTCGCAGGGCAATCGGGCCCGGACGGCAAACCTGTTGAAAGGAAAACACCATGAGCGCAGCTGAAAAGGTACTCTACACCGGCAAGACCCACACGACCGGCGGCCGCGACGGCGCTGCCCGCAGCGACGACGGACGCCTGGACACCAAGCTTTCCACGCCCGGCAGTTCCCGGCCGGGGACGAACCCGGAGCAACTTTTTGCCGCCGGTTGGTCCGCGTGTTTCATCGGCGCGATCGGTCTGGCGGCTGGCCAGTCGAAGGTCGCGCTTCCCGCCGACGTCGCCGTTGATGCCGAAGTGGATCTGCTGAACCGCGACGGCGGCTACTTCCTGAAGGCACGGCTGAATGTCAGCCTACCGGGGATCGACGCCGACGTCGCGCGTCGGCTCGTCGATGCCGCGCACCAGACCTGCCCCTATTCCAAGGCGACCCGGGGCCACATTGACGTGACGATCAATCTCGTCTGATCAGCACTACCTCTTGTCACCTCCGGAGCGGCGACCATCAGGGTCGCCGCTCTTTGCATCGGCCATGGGCGTGGCCGAGCCCGGCAAGCCTATTCTTCTTGAGCTTTTGATCTCAATCGTGACATTAGGAAAATAATATATGCGATTGTTTTATATCGCATTATACGGCGTTTTATGAAACTCCTCTCTACTGAGGGCGGATCACCAGCTCGCCCAAAAGGCCGCCGCCGTCACGATTGCGCAAGGTCAGAGACGCGTTGATGGAGACTGCCAACTGCTGGGCGATGGCGAGACCAAGTCCGGTCCCGCCGGTCTCGCGATTGCGGGAATCCTCCAGCCGGACGAAGGGTTTCAAAACGGCGCCCAGTTGATCATCCGGGATGCCCGGCCCGCGGTCGAGCACGCTGATAACCACCGTATCGTCAGCAAGCCGCCGTGCCTCGATCTCGGCGCTGCCTGCGAATTTGAGCGCGTTGTCGACGAGGTTGGTGAGAATGCGCCTGAGCGCCTGCGGCCGGGTTGTGACCGTGCCGCCATCGATATCGCTGGCGCTGACGGACTTGCCGGTGTCCTGATAATCGTAGACGAGGCTTTCAATAAATGAGGCGAGGTCGACGCGCGTCGATTTCTCGACATTGCCGTGGGCGCTGCGGGCATAGGCAACGCCTTCTTTCACCAGGCTTTCGATCTGGCCGAGGTCTTGGATCAGCTTCTCCCGATCGGCGAAATCCTCGGCCATTTCCGCGCGCAGCTTCATGCGGGTGATCGGCGTCTGCAGGTCGTGGGAAATGGCTGCAAGGATCTGGACACGTTCTTCAAGATACTGGGCGATGCGGTCGCGCATGGCATTGAAAGCGGTTGCCGCATAGGCGACCTCCGTCGGGCCGGTCTCACTGAGCCGCGGCGTGTTGCGGTTTGGGTCGAGCGTGTCGGCCGCTGCGGCAAGGTTGACGAGCGGGCGGACGGCCTGCCGCATGGCAAACCAGCTGCAGAAAAGCAGAAGCGCGAGTTGCGCCAGCAGCACGTAAGGCAGCCAGTCGGCGAGCGGCATTACCCCCTTGGGATAGACGTCGATCGTCAGCGGCGAGCCGTCGCTCAATGTCAGATGCGCCTGCACGTGGCGGCGATCGCCGGGGATCGTCTCGATGGTGACCGGATATTTCGGGCCAGTCGCGCGCTGGATGTTGGCGGAGAGCTCCGCGGTGGCCGGATCGACCGACGCGTTGCCGGGCACGCCCGGTCCGAGAATGAAGCCGTAGTTGTCGCGGCTGAGGCGATTGAGCCAGGAGGCACGCTCGTCCGCGGGCAGGCGGTCGAGGATTGCGATCGAGGTCGCTATGTCGTTTTCGAGCGTGTTGAACATGACAGACTTGGCTGACATGTAGCGCTCGAAGAACAGAACTGTGAACGACATCACATGTGCGATGGCGAGGCCGGCCAGCAGAATAACAAAGAGCCGCGCCCTGAGCGTGCGCGGCCATAGTCGAAAGCCTCTTTCAGCAGCGTTCGCGGTCATTCGCGCGCCTCCACGATCTCGATCGGCACCGAGAAGACATAGCCTTCGCTGCGCACCGTCTTGATGTAGGCCGGCTCGCGGGCGTCGTCGCCGAGTCGCTGGCGGACCCGGCTGACGAGCAGGTCGATCGAGCGGTCGAAGAGATCGGCCTCGCGGCCTTGCGTGAGATTGAGCAGCTGGTCGCGGTTGAGTACGCGCTGGGGGTGGTCGATGAACACCTTCAGCAGCCGATACTCCGCTCCGCTCAGCGCGATCACGGTGCCATCAGCATCGATCAGGTGCCGCGCCGTCGTGTCGAGCTTCCATCGGCCGAAGCGCAGCAACTGCCCGGCCTCCGAAATCTGCAGGTTGGGCGGCAGCATGCGCGCGCGCCGAAGCACGGCCTTGATACGGGCCAGCAGTTCGCGCGCGGAGAATGGCTTGGAGAGATAATCGTCGGCACCCATTTCGAGCCCGAGAATGCGATCCATCTCGTCCGAGCGGGCGGTCAGCATGATGATCGGGATCGCTTTATGCTTGCCGGCGCGCAGCTCGCGGCTGAGCACCAACCCGTCGTCGCCCGGCATCATCACGTCGAGGACGATCAGATCGACGGTATCGCCTTCGAGGAAGCTGCGCATCTGTCGCCCGTCGGCGACCGCGGTCGCGCGCAGGCCGTTTTTCTTCAGGTAGCTCGACACGAGTTCCCGGATCTCTCGGTCGTCGTCGACAATCAGCACATGGTCGATATGCTCCATCGAGCAAACTCCTCAAGTCGGTTTGGTCTTCGCATGGTGCCGCCGCTTCTGGGCGAGGGGGCTGTGCCACTTGCTCTGTCTGGTTGACGCTCTGGATATGTCGTCGGTGTGTTCGCAACATCCAGACTTGCATGCGAATGTAATGCAAGCGCCTGCAGATACATTTCGACACAATTTCACAAAGGAAACCCGCCGCTTGCTGTCAAGCGGCGGGTCGTGGGAACTGTGGCTGATCGCGTCAGGCTTTAGCTTTTGCAGCAAGCTGCGCGCGATACTGGGCGGTGGGCAGGCCGCCCCAGCCCCAATTGTCGAGGTCGACTTCCTCGATGACCACATAGGTCGATTCCAGCGGCTTGTTGAGCACGTCGAGCAGCACTTGGCTGACGCCTTTGATGATCTCGGCCTTTTCCTCCGCCGTCACCGTTTGACGCTCCGGCGTGGTGCCCTCGCGGGTCACCTGAACTGTTACGATCGGCATTGCCGTCTCCTTTCTGGAACTTGATGGCACCCAAGGTGCCGCGTTTGTTTGGAGAGTTACGGGCCTACCAGCGTCCGGCGTTCTGGCCGCCGTCCACATGCAGGATCTCGCCCGTTACGAAGCCGGCACCCTCCAGGTAGAGAACGGCGTCGACGATATCGCGGATCTCGCCCATTCGTCCGACCGGGTGAAGTGTCGAAAGCGCCGCATGCGTTTCCGGCGCGTGCATCGGCGTCTTGATGATGCCGGGCGAAACCGCGTTGACGCGAACGCCTGAAGTCGCGAATTCGATCGCGAGCGCCTGGGTTACCGAATTCAGGCCGCCCTTGGTGATGGAGGCAAGCGCGGCGGGCACGCCGGCGATCGGCTGGTTGACGAGGCTGGTAGTGATGCTGACGATGTGGCCGGAGCCCTGCTTCAGCATCTCGCGGGCGGCGTGCTGGGTAATATGGAAGAAGCCGGCGACATTGACGCTCATGTTCAGGTCGTAGTCTTCCTGGCTGAAGTCCGTGAACGGCTTGGCGGTGAAGACGCCGGCATTGTTGACCAGGGTGTCGATGCGGCCGAACCGTTCGAGGCCCTGGCGCACGACGCGCTCGGCGGTCTCGGGATTTCCGATATCGCCTGCAACGGCGAGGATGCCAGCATCCGCGCTCTCCCTAATCGAGCGCGACGTGGCGATGACACGGTAGTTGCGATCGCGGTAGGCCTGCACCAGGGCGGCGCCGATACCCTGCGATGCACCGGTGATGATGGCGACCTTCTGTTCGTTGCTCATGGATGTGATCCTTCTTCGATTGCAACGGGCGTTCGTGCAGCCCGTCCCTTCGCCCTCGGCGTTGGTGCAATCAGATTTAGACCCATCCGGCCTGTGGGAGAATTGACGACAATCGGCGGTCAATCAACCGAAATTCGGCATAATCAGTCAAGCGTGCCAGCTTCCATCGCCATGCGTGCGAACTCGGTTCTGAGACGCGGCAAGGCGAAATCCGCGAAGGCGCGAACTTTGGGAACCGACATGCGGCCCTGCGGTGCCAGAAGATGAACCGGCATCGGCGGATGCTCGGCATCGGCCAGCACGATCTTCAACTGTCCGTCGTGGACATGGCGCGCGACATGGTAGGAGTAGAGCCGGGTAAGGCCGGTGCCCGCAACGGCGGAATCGACCGCTGCGCGCACGCTGTTGACGATGTAGCGCGGCGTGAACTGCACCGTGCGCGGGATCAGCGAACCCTCGGCCGGCGTAAAGGCCCAGGAATCAAGGCCGAAATTGGTGAAGGCGACGATCTGGTGCTTGGCGAGGTCGGCCGGCTCGTTGATGCGGGGATGACTGGCGAGATAGCGTGGGGAAGCGACGACGACGCGCCTGATATCGCCGCCGATGCGTGTTGAGATCAGCGAAGAATCCGCGAGGTGCCCTATGCGCAGCGCGATATCGACGCCTTCGTCGACAAGGTTCACGAAGCGGTCGAGCAGCAGCAACCTGGCCGAAACCGCCGGGTAGAGATTGAGGAAGTCGTCGAGGATCGGGCGCAGCATCTCTTCACCGAGGATCGGCGGCGATGAGATCGTTACCGTGCCGCGCGGAGCCGCGCGCTCGCCGCCTGCGAGCATATCGGCCTCTTCGAGATCGACCAGCACCCGCCGGCAGGCGGCTGCATAGCGCTGGCCCGCTTCACTGAGTTTCAGCGAGCGGGTCGTCCGGTGCAGCAGTTCGACACCGACATGGGCTTCGAGCAGGTTCAGCGCGCGGCTGACGGCCGTTGGCGATCGCTTCAGCCGACGGGCCGCACCCGCAAGGCTGCCTTCGTCAATCGCCGTGACGAAGACCTTCATCGCATCGATACGATCCATTCTGCCGACTTTCGCAAGAGATGACGTCAATCAGCAAGAATTCGTCTGCAAGACGGCGGAAGTAAAGGGCCGACAGCACTGCATAGGAGAGTGCTGTAACTTCTGAGCTACGCCGGAAAGAGGCGAGCGATCAAATCGGACGCGGAGCCCTGCCAAAGCTCGCCCTTGCCGGTTCCCGACCACAAGGACAGAAAGTCTGGCGACCCCTTCGCGGTGGACGCCGCTCTGATGTCACGCGTGAACTTGTTCTGGGCCGGAAAGGGCATTACGGCGGCGGCATCCACCTCGTTCATGAAACGGTTTTCGACGCCGCGCGCAAACCGGCCGGAAAAGGCCCGCGTCGTTCGCGTCTTCCGCTCCGTGCCCTCTAGCGCCGCGCGATAGGGGGCCGACGTCCCAGCTTCGGCGGTCTTGAGGAAGGCCGTACCCATCTGCACGGCGCTGGCGCCTTTTGCGAGAACGGCTTGGATGTCGGAACCCGTCATGATCCCCCCCGCGGCGATGAGCGGTACCTTGACCTTTCCCAGGCTCCAGGCGAGCAGGTCTTCAAGGCCGATTTCGCTGTCCTCGGCGGACGGGTCGAAGATACCTCGATGCCCGCCGGCCTCGTATCCCTGCAGCGTGATGGCATCGACGCCGCTCTCTTCGAGTGCCAGGGCTTCCTCGGGCGTCGTTGCCGTGCCGATGATCAGCATTCCTGCGTCACGAGCAGCGCGCATGTGCTCGGCGGGCAGAACGCCAAAGACGAAGCTCAGCGCCGCAGGCTTTGCCCGCAGCACCGCCTCGAACTGCGCGTCGAAATCCTCTTCGTAGGGCGCTGCAAATTCCGGCGTGGGCAGGCCGAGTTCGACGCGGTATCCCGCCGTCGCGCGCCGGGCGCGCTCGAGCGCCGCGGCGTCGATCTTCGGCTGCGGATGCTGGATGAAGAGGTTTATGGCGAAGGGACAATCTGTCCGGGCACGCACGGCCTGGGCGAACTCTACGATCGCCGGCGGGCTCGAATAGGCCGCGCCGATCGAGCCGAGCGCGCCGGCGGCGGAAGAGGCTGCCACGAGCGCCGGCGACGAAGGACCTCCGGCCATCGGCGCGACGATCAGGGGATGTCTCAGGCCGAGTTTCGAAAGGGTGCCCTGCATAGTCGTGTCCTCGCTGCGTGTTGCCTGCCATCTGGCAGCGCTGCAGAGGTAGGGTGAGCGGTTACGGACGCAAGGGCAGGCGCCACAGTTTACCCGAATATCTTGTGGGTCGCTCGCGGCAGGTATGGCGGAGGCGATGGCCCCCTCGGGACCGTCGATCGCGCGGCAACTGTTGCAACACAGTCGGTTGACTGGCACTGTCGCTCGGTGGCGAGAGACCTTTCCAAGGAGCCCGCGATGTCGCGACAGACGGACAAGCAAGAGACACTTCCGAGCCTTGTCGAACACTACCGGCCCGTGCAGCTGAAGGCCGTGCTTGCGGCTTGCGCAATAAAGCACCGCGAGCCTCCGCCGCCATTACCGGAGGAGCGCCACTACGGATCGCAATTGCCGGAGGGATTTCACCTGCCGCAATCTGTCTACGACGACTGAGCGCCGGCTCCGCCCTCAGTTCGTTGCCAGCGTCCAGGCCATGCCGGCGAGCGCGCAGGCAAGCAGCGTGGTTATGACCGACACATTGAAGCGGAAGATCGCCACGCCGGCCGCGAGCGTCAGCAGCAGTGACGGCAACACCAGCGACCCTAGGACCGGAATATCGAGCGCCAACGGCCCGAGCGTCCAGGGGGCGACTTCGGCAAACAGCGTGTGCAGGCCAAACCAGACCGCAAGGTTGAGGATGACCCCGACGACGGCGGCGGTGATCGCCGACATGGCGCCGGTCAGCGCGACGTTGTTGCGCAACCGCTCGATGAAGGGCGCGCCCAGGAAGATCCAGAGAAAGCAGGGAACGAAGGTGACCCAGGTCGTCAGCATCGCTCCGAGGGTCGCAGCCGCCATGGGCGAAAGCGTGCCGGGATCGCGATAGGCACCCATGAAGCCGACGAACTGGACGACCATGATCAGCGGCCCAGGCGTCGTCTCGGCCATGCCGAGCCCGTCAAGCATCTCGCCCGGCTTCAGCCAGCCGTAGTGCTGCACCGCTTCTTGGGCGACATAGGCAAGTACGGCATAGGCGCCACCGAAGGTGACCACCGCCATCTGGCTGAAGAAGAGGCCAATCTGGCTGAAGACGTTGCCCGTGCCGAGAATGGCGACGAGCAACGCCAGCGGCACCAGCCACAGGGCAAGCAGGATCGCCGAGATCCGCAGCGACCAGGCGAGGTTCGGGCGCGCATGCGCGGGAATTTCGTCGCCGAGCACGGAGTCTTCGTCCTTGAGCACCGGACCCGTGCTGGCCTTGTGGCCTCCGCCGATGCGAAAGAAATCCGAGCCGGAACGTGCACCGATGTAGCCAAGCACCCCGGCTGCAAGAATGATGAGCGGGAAGGGGACCCGGAAAACGAAGATGGCGATGAAGGCGGCTGCGGCAATGCCGATCATCACCTTGTTCTTCAGTGCTCGCCCGCCGATGCGGAAGACGGCCTGAACGACGACCGCGAGCACCGCGGCCTTCAGACCGAAGAAAAGGCCCTCGACGACCGTGACATTGCCGAAGGCGGCGTAGATGTAGCTCAGGCCCAGGATCGCGAGGAACCCCGGAAGCACGAAGAGGATGCCGGCGACAAGGCCGCCGGCGGTGCGATGCAGGAGCCAGCCGATATAGACGGCAAGCTGTTGCGCCTCGGGTCCCGGCAGAAGCATGCAGTAGTTGAGCGCGTGCAGGAAACGGTGTTCGCCGATCCAGCGCTTTTCATCGACCAGGATGCGGTGCATGACGGCGATCTGTCCAGCCGGCCCGCCGAAGCTCAGCGCCGCAATCCGCGCCCAGACCCGGACCGCTTCGCCGAAGGAGATGCCGTGGCTTTCCCGTTGCCGCGCCGGTCCCGGCGCGGCCCTGTCCGCAATGTCGGTCATCTCAGGCGTCCTTCTTGGCCGAGGGCCAGTTGTGGGTCTCGTTGGTAGCATCCCGGCACCAGCGATAGAAGGCGTCGTAGAGCAGCATACCGGCGTCCAGCTGTTCCAGATCGTCCGCATACATGCGCGAAAGCCCGAGCGAGGCAGCAAGCAGGCCAGAGGCCTCCGGCGCGAGTTCCAGGCGGGCGGTATCGGCGGCCCGCACGATCCTGGCGAGCCGCAGCAACGGGGCCGTGGCAAGCCCGAATTCCTCGACCATGACGTCGAAGGTGCAGCGCTCGCCGCGGTGGCTCCAGCGCACGGGCGCGTCGATGTCGAACGGTGTCGCCCGGAAGCGCTCGCCGACCATCTCCACTTCCGACGGCGCTACGTAAAGGAAAACGGCATGCGGATCGACGAAGCGCCGGATCAGCCAGGGGCAGGCGATGCGGTCGATCTTCGGCCGCGCCCGGGTGACCCAGACCGTGTGCCCTTGGGCGTTCCGTTCCGGTAGAGCCGAAGACGGCACGGCGGGGCTGCCGCCTTCGACCCACGCCTCGAACCCGCCTTCGAGCACATCGGCGGAGATGCCGGCATTGCGCAGCCAGGCGGCAACGCCATGGCTGAGCTTCTTGCCCTGCTGGCAGATGACGATCGCCGACGCTTTGTCGACGTCGTGTGTCCAGTCCTGCACAGTGCGATAGTCGCGCCGGGCGGATCCCGGGACGAGACGTGGATCGGCGTCGAAGTCCTCGTCGACGCGAACGTCGATCAGCGCGGGACAGTTCGGCGTGCCGATGAGGCGAGCGAGTTTTTCCGATGATATTTCGAGATACGACGACATGACGCGTCCTCCGGATGAGCGGTTCTATGGACGCGATGCTTCGGCTGGCGCCTCATGGGGTGATCGCACCCCCATCCGCGAAGTTTGCCGCCGTTGGCCGCACGCTGTCAAGCCGCGCTTCGGCGGCGACTTTACGGGACATGGCGAAAGCGCTTCGCACTGAGGCGTGATCCGAGGCAAACTACCGAAGGATTGTTACAGGTCTTTGGCGGCAGATCTCAGTTACCGTCAAGGAAGCGACCTGAGTGCCGAAGGTCACACTCAGGTCGCGGAGAACGGCATTCGGGCTATTTGCCGGCCTCGTTGGCTGCGGCCTCGATGACGCCCGCAACCTTCTCCGGTTGCGACGCAAAGACAGCGTGGCTGGCCTTGATTTCGGTCACCTGGCTGCCGGCGCGCTTGGCCATGCTTCTCTCCAGGTCCGGGTTGATGGCGCGGTCATCGGTCGCGACGATCGACCAGCTTTTCTTGGTGCGCCAGGCGGGGTCGCCGACCTTGGCGGCGAAGACCTCCTTGGCGGCAAGGACCTGCGATTTCGCCGCAAAGGCCGCCTCCGCCGCAGGCAAATCGGCGGCGAAGTCGGCCGGAAACGCCTTTGGGTCGAGATAGAGATACTTGCCGTCCGGGGTTTCGCGCACGCTCATGGCGGCCGCAGGTTTCGATCCGGCGAGCGCTGCAAGGTTTTCGCCCTTGTCGGGCTGAAAGGCGGCCACATAGACCAGGCCTTCGACCTTGCTATGGTGTCCGGCCTCGGTGATGACCATGCCGCCATAGCTGTGGCCGACGAGCAGGGTCGGGCCATCCTGGAGATCGAGGATGCGGTTCGTCGCCTCGATGTCCGCGCCGAGCGACGTCAGCGGCTCCTGGACGACGGTCACGTTGAAGCCGCGGCGCCCGAGGATTTCGGAGGCTTCTCTCCAGCCGGAACCGTCGGCAAAAGCGCCGTGAACGATGACGATGTTCTTGATCTCGGCTGCTTGCGCTGCGAAAGCGACGACGCTTGTCGCCAAGGCAAGCGCGATGGTCGGGAGGATGCGGTGGTTCATGCGATCGTTCCTTCTTCTGTTCGTGAGGCAACGATCGCAATCTGTTCAGGCGAGGTATCCCGGATGTGTCGGTCTTCGCCGCAATATGTACCGCATTGTAGCGGCTCAATCTCGACGCCATGGCGAGAGGCCGAAGCGCGGTCTTTCACCCTGCGTGGCAAGGTACAGAGGCACACCGCGCGAAGGCGCGCTACGATTCAACCAGGATCACAAGCGATGACGGCACAACCCCGTCATAGGCCATGGCGTCCACCGCAGCCTGGCTTTGCATCGCCTGCGAGAGGGCGCCAATATCGGGAACATCCATCATGACGGCCACGCGCGTCGGGTCCTTTGGGTCGACGAAGGTCCGGATGTTGGTGATGCCGAGCGCGCCGAAGAGTTCCTTGCGTCTCGGCGATTTCAGCCAGTGATCGGCGCCTTTGGTAATGTTGTGATGGGCGATGATGGTCGGCATCGGATCCTCCCTCTTTTGACGCTGTGCACCGGCGTCGCAACTTTCCCGGCGCATCCGCGTTCCTTCAACGGAACGGCCTGAAGGCCGGGCTGTCAATTAGCCCGTCAGAGGTAGGCGCGTTTTTTCTCTGGCAACTTGAAGGAAGAGGTTCATGCCGAAATTTATCACCATCGGATACGGCGATCGCGCCGGCTACGATCGCACGGCGGCAGTGGTGCGCGATGCGGCGCATGCGCATGACGCGCGACTTCAGGCCGATGGCGTGTTGATGGGGATTGCCGGCGCGCCCGTGCAGGTGCGCAATGCGGATGCGGCGCGGGTCGAAACCAAGAATGGTCCGTTCCTGTCATCCCCGTTGCCGGTGGCCGGTTTCGCGGTGATCGAGGCGGCCGATCTCGACGAAGCCATCGCCCTGGTTTCGCAGACACCCTGCGCCGTTGCTCACGGCGTGGTCGAAGTCTGGCCGCTTAAACTTCCCTAGGGAGTCGCCCAGGAGACCTGAGCGGCGAGCATGGATTCGGCCTCATCGGCCGTCTGGCGCTGGGATTCCGTGGCTCCGGCCGGAGCGATCTTCATCTCCGGTCGACCTTCCCTGAAGATCTTCCACTTTGTCGGTCGGAAGGCGATGCGGCTGTGGTCGCCGGCAGCGGCGCGCTCGGGCGAGAGTTCGATCTCGACATGCGGATGGTTGCGGCCAAGGTCGAGTTCGAGATGACGGGTGCCGGCAACCCGGCGGCTGGCGGCAACGAGGCCGGCAAGGCAACCGCCGGAGCCGTCGATCAGCTCGATGTCGTGCGGGCGGAAGTGCAGTTTCGCGGGGCCGTCGGGCTCGGACGGGGCGCGCAGCCCGATCGGCCGATCCTCGAACCAGATCTCGCCGTTCTGCAGCGTAACATTGAGGCAGTTCGACTGGCCGATGAAGCCGTAGACGAAGGGCGAGACCGGATGGTCGTAGATCTCGTCGGGGGTGCCGACCTGTTCGATCACACCCTTGCTCATGACGACGACGCGGTCGGCGAGCTCCAGCGCCTCGTCCTGGTCATGGGTGACGAAGATCGTCGTGTGGCCGGTGCGGTCGTGAATGTCGCGCAGCCACTTGCGCAGTTCTTTCCGGACCTGCGCGTCGAGCGCGCCGAAGGGCTCGTCGAGCAGAAGCACGTTCGGTTCCACCGCCATGGCGCGGGCGAGCGCCACGCGCTGGCGCTGGCCACCCGAGAGCTGCGCCGGATAGCGCTTGTCGAGGCCGGAGAGCTGGACGAGGTCGAGCAGATCGAGGGCGCGCTTGCGGATCTCGGCCGACGGCGGTCTGCGGTTCGACGGGCGCACCTTGAGGCCGAAGGCGACGTTGTCGAGCACGGTCATGTGGCGGAACAGGGCATAGTGCTGGAAGACAAAGCCGATGTTGCGCTCCTGCACGGTCTTTTGCGAGGCATCCTCGTCGCCGAAGAAGATCGTGCCTTCGGTCGGGCTTTCGAGCCCGGCAACGAGACGCAGAAGTGTGGTCTTGCCGGAGCCGGAGGGGCCGAGCAGCGCGATCAGCTCGCCGGAGCGGATGTCGAGCGAGACGTCGTCGAGCGCCGGGAAGCGGCCGAATTCCTTGCGGATGTTGTGAACGCGCACGTCCATGACAATACCTTTCGAATGCCGGCTTTCCCGGTCAGTGCCTGCGGCTGGCGGCGATCTCGGCGCTGTAGCGGATCTCCAGCGCCGTCTTCAAAATCAGGGTGATCAGCGCCAGCAGCGCCA
>NZ_FNGR01000069.1:0-13039 GCF_900103045.1 Ensifer sp. YR511 | reverse complement strand
CCAATATGGGCATCGGCGGCATCACACCCGCACAGAAACTGAAAATGGCCGCGTGAATTCTACAATAGCGCCCCGTTAAAAACGGGAGGATTACCGTCGCGTAAACAACTCCCGGAACAACGCTTGCGAACGCGCCAAGCCTTCATCGGTCAGGATCAATGACTTCGACTTGTTGACCGGGTCGCCGATCAAGCTGAATAGCCCCGAGTTTCGTAGACACCCCCGGGTTAGATTTTCTGCTGCCTCTCGAACTCGACGGGCGACAGCATTCCGTTTCTGACGTGCTTGCGTTTCGGGTTGTAGAACATCTCGACGTAGTCGAACACATCTTGGCGAGCTTCATCGCGTGAACGGTAGACCCTGCGACGTATCCTCTCCCGCTTCAGAAGATTGAAGAAGCTCTCGGCCACCGCATTGTCATGGCAGTTGCCGCGTCGGCTCATCGAGTGAACCAGATTGTGGTGCCTGAGGAACGAGGCCCAGTCCATGCTGGTGAACTGCGAACCCTGATCCGAATGAATCAGCACTTTGTCCTTCGGCTTTCGCCTCCACACCGCCATGAGCAGAGCCTGCAATACGACGTCCGTGGTCTGTCGGCTCTGCATCGCCCAGCCGATGACCCGGCGAGAATAGAGGTCGATGACGACCGCAAGGTAAGCGAAGCCCTCGCAGGTTCGGATGTAGGTGATGTCCGTGACCCAGGCCTTGTCCGGAGCCGCGACGTCAAATTGCCGGTCGAGTGTGTTGTCGATAGCGACGGCAGGCCTGCCGCCATAGATGCCGGGACGGCGTTTGTAGCCGATCTGCGCCTTGATCTCTGCGAGACGTGTCAGGCGCGCGACCCGGTTCGGGCAGCACATCTCTCCCTGATCGAGAAGGTCGTCGTGCAGCTTGCGATAACCGTAGACCTTGCCGCTCTCTTCCCATGCCTTCAGGAGCAGATCGGTCTGTCGCTTGTCCTCGCTGGCTCGCCTGCTCAGCGGGTTCTTCAGCCAGATGTAAAATCCACTAGGGTGAACCCGCAGGAGACGGCACATCGTCCGCACCGAAAACTGCAAGCGATGCAGGGCAATGAACGCGTACTTCACTTTGCATCCCTGGCGAAATACGCGGCCGCTTTTTTTAGGATATCGCGCTCCTCGGTGACGCGAGCCAATTCCTTCTTCAGCCGCCTGATCTCCTCGGCCTCGTCGTTGCCCTTGGCGTTCGACGCTGCAAACTTCTTCTTCCATTCATAAAGGGAATGCTGGCTCACGCCGAGACGTTGCGAAACCTCCGCAACCGGATAGCCTCGCTCCGTGATCTGACGCACGGCGTCCCGCTTAAAATCTTCGCTGAAATTCGATTTGCTCATGATGCTCTTCCTGCCTCAAAATTAGGAAAGAAGGCGTCTACAAATCTAGGGGCTATTCAAGCCCTTCTTGTGAAGCCGATCCGTCGTTGCCCAGTCGAAGCCCTTCCAGGCACAGCGTTCGTTATGCAGCGTCAGCCATAGCAGCGCCAAAACCGTATCGTCGATCTTGTCCTCATCGATCTCCATGAACCCACGTTACCACGCGCGGCGCTCAAAATCCTGCGGCCCTGCTCGGATGGATACGCCGCTCGTGCTATCCTAAAATGGTCCGTTCGCGATTCGGCCGAAAATGGAGGAGTAGCGTTCTCAACCGTGGACCGTTTCGAATCAACGGGATCAGCGACGGAGATAACAAAGGAGAAAATCAAGTCCGCCTTCGCCGCGCACAACGTTGAGAACACAAATGGAGACAACACTGGAGCGCGAGTCCGAAAATCCCCTCCGTAGATTGGAGGAACTTTTCTCATCCTAAAATTCGATCCTCGGTGCTCGCCGAAACGGCACAGTGGACAGGTGTACTATCGACTCGAACTCGCCATAGGCTTTATGCGATCAATTGTAAAAAGGCTGTGCTATGAAGCGCCGTTCATTTCTTCAAGGTGGATTGGGAGTTGCCGGCGCCTCGCAGCTAAGCGACGGCACGCCACTTTCCTCCTCGTTCATCGAAGATCGCCGACGAGCACAGACGGCAACGACTTATCCAATTCCCCAATCTATACGACAGACCAATATCCTAGTCGGCAACGGCGGTTCCGTTTACGGACCATTCTCCAGCATTCAGATCTTCGACATCGAAGATGTAAAGGTCTATCTGCGCCAGCCTGGGAACAAAGAGTTTACCGCTGTATCCGTGACCGTGAGGAAGGCCTCAAATCTTCCTTTGGATTTTTTCACGATCACATTCCCATCCGCAGTCACACACACAACTGAGTTCGTCGTTTCCTCGGAACGAGTTACGGCACGCTCTAAAGCCGTCGGCCACGGCAATAGCGTTGACGTAACGGCACTTGAAACAGAACTTTCCCAAGTCGCGGCCACGCAACAGGAACTGCGGCGTGATGTCAATCGTGCGGTGACAGTTGAACTCGGACAGGAACCGCAAAAACTGCCCGTGCCGGACTCTACCGGTAATGTCATTGGTTGGAGAGATGGTCGGCTCGCGAATATATCGGCCACGGAATTCATCGAACAAGCAGGTCTCGCGTCGCGGGAGCAAGGCCTGCGTGCTGACGTTAACCTAGCCTCCAGGGCCATGGCAATTTCGACCTTTCATCCGCTGATCGCTCCGGACTACATTCGGACCGCTGGATATGCTGTTCCTGGTGACCGCGGGGGCGCCATTTATCAGAGGGTCCATTTTCAACCCTCGCATCCTGGCACACTTTCGATCACTACGCTGAGTGGGACACTCGTTTGGTATGAATTTACTGGAGACGAGGTAACGCTCTTCCAGCTCGGCGCGAAGGGCGACGCCACTCCTTTTGTGTCCGGCAGCGGCGCCGATGATACTGTCGCATGGAACGATACAACGGCGGTCGCGGTCGCACTTACAATACCGATGAAAGTTCCATTTTTGCCGTCGAACAAAGCGTTCCGTCTGACAACGCGTACCGACTATCCGAGTGAGATCACTATCAAAGGAGATGGGGCAGATGTTACAGTCGGGCTTGCCACGAACTTTCCAAACGGCGGATCATGGGTTTATCTCGATCACCTGCACGAAGGTTTCTATTTCCGCGACGATGATCAGATTGGTGCTTCAAAGAAGTTCGCTCGGCTGAAGGGAGTGGGCGTAGTTCGAAATCAGTCTCCGCCGCGACCGGGCTGGACACCCTTGCCAGCTGCCCACGACCTGCGGGTCGAATACAATGTTGATCTCGAAGACATGATTTTCCTGTCATCGTCGAAGATTGCCATTGTCCGTTCTGCCGGCCTACTTCAGACGCGGCGGGTGCGAGGGCAGCCCCTAATATTGGGCTATGAATGCGAACGCTCTTCGGACGTTCAGCGTTGGGATGGTGACCATTGGTGGCCATATTGGTCACAGGATCATAACGTTAAGACTTACACGATTGCCAACGCCATGGCCTACAAGGTCCGCAGAGCGGACGGCCTCATGATTACTAATCCGTTCGGGATCTGGTACAAGCGCTTGTTTTATGCGGAAGACGCTAAGGGTGACGGATCTGGCCTCGCAAACTTCCATATCGCAAACGCATATGCCGACGTTGGTGGGGGAGCGATCGAGATCGTGTCAGAATACTATTCCGCATACGGCTCCGTCACGGGTTACCTGTGTAATTCCAGTATAGACGGCGCCCCCAGCGAGGGAGCCGCCTTCCGCCTGCGGGGAGCAGTTGCCTCGCAAATTAACCTCGAGATGCGAAGCAATAGATCACCGGAAGAAGCTGTATATGCTAGCGGTGCAGCGCACAGAATACGCCTCAACGCAGGACACATAGAAGGTTGGTCCTATGTGAAATCGGGCCGATATGCGCTGAAAGCAACCGATGGGGCAGTGATCGATGTTATTCATGAGGCGGATTTTGCCGGAGGGAACGGCCTCTTTTGCATGCATGATGATTTAAGTCGGATTACATTTCCAATCAAGTTCGATCTAGCGAAGTCCGCAGCATCAGAGACAGGATTCTATAGCCGACGCGTTAGCCTTGAAGATGACGCCGTAGGCGTAGTGGCCGTGCCTTCAGGTGATAAAACTTGCAACCTTCACATAACGCCAACCGCCGTACCATCGAATGGAAACCCTGCCGGATCGATATGGGGACGTGCAACCGCGAACCCGTCCGCGTCGCCCATTAGCCTTTCACACACGGCCAACGTGTCGCTGACGACTGGGATTTTGACGGGGACAACCGGTATTGACGGAAATCTCACAATATCGTTCGCAAGTGATGGAAATATTTACATCGAGAACAGGACCGGCTCGATCCGGACGTACATCCTGACTCTCTTAGGCAATTAATCAACGCGCGGCTGAAGTTGTTTTTTTTCGACTCACCGGGACTGTGTGCACGGACGAGAAACCGCCTATCCAACAATCGAACGGCGCACGCAGCTCGCTCCGATCTCGCTGCCTCAGGAAACTTGGCGCCGCTGCACAAGGAATGTTTTCGCACCTCTGCCTCCAGCACGGACTTGACACACTTCCACCGTTCGCGGCAAACGCAGCTCGAGTTTCTGGTACGCGTCGGCTAGACAATTTCCGCTGCTCTGGACTTGAGCTGTGTTGCCACCTGAATGTTTGCTCAAAATTCAACCGGCACGAGTACTACCACGAGGAGATCACCAGTGTCCCTATTCACGGTGGCGCGTAGGATATCGCGTCTCTTAAGAGCTCCGAGCTCCCGCAAGAGTCCTCTCGAGCGGCGGGTGGCGAACCTCCATAAATTAGTAAGCTACGATCCATCCGGTGGCAGCCCCCCTGTTGCGGATGCCGATTTATCCAGACTGCGCATCGCCTGGATTATTCCGGACTTCGTGCCGGGAGCCGGCGGGCACATGACCATTTTTCGGATAGCCAACTATCTGGAACGCTTTGGCCATGAAGTGCGGTTTTTCGTGCAAAATCCAACTGCTCACAGATCCGGCGCAGCGGCACGGGAGACAATAAACAGGCATTTTCAGCCGTTCAGCGGGACCGTCGAATTGTTCCACGACGTGGTCCCGGACGCCGAAGGAGATGCATTAATTGCGACCGATCGTTTCACTTGTTATGCAGTGAACGCGATGCAAAAATTCACACGTAGATTCTACTTCGTGCAGGACTACGAACCTGCGTTTTATCCAGCTGGCGCTGAGGCCCTCTTAACAGAAGCGACCTATCATTTTGATTTTGATTGCCTTTGCGCCGGAAATTGGCTGCACCGACTGATGAGCGAACGGTTCGGCCGCTGGTCCATGTCTTGGCCGCTCGCGTATGATGCAGATATCTACAACATGAACGCGAACAAGGCCAAGAGACACGAGAACCGCATCGCGCTCTACGCCCGCTATGTCACCCCCCGTCGCGCAGTCGAGCTAGCCTTCATGGCGCTTGAGATGCTCCAGAAGGAAGGTGTGAAATTCGAGGTCGATTTCTTCGGTTGGAAGTTGGGAAAACTCAATGTCGACTTCCCCTATCGGGACCACGGGATTCTGACGAGCAAAGAATTGGCTCAACTATACCGAACCGCAACAGTCGGCTTGGTGTTTTCGGCCACGAATCATTCTCTCGTGAACAAGGAGATGATGGCTTGCGGCTTGCCTGTCATTGATCTTGATCTAGAGACCGTGAGAGCGATTTTTCCCGACAACGCTATGGCCTTTGCGGCCCCGACGCCCGAGGGAATCGCCGCCGAAATAAAGCGTTTACTCCAGCAACCATTGGAACGCGAACGTCTACAAGATGGTGGCATCGCGTATGTCCGCGATCTATCTTGGGAAAAATCTGCTCGGCTTATCGAAGCTGCGCTACGAGAACGAGTAGATCACACATTAAGACAAGGACCTAGATGATGGCGTCTAATCGTTGCGCAGTAGTCATTCCGACGAAAAACGCTATGGCGCGCTTGCCGAGAGTCATCGCAAAAGTACTTAAACAGCAAACGCCATGGCCCTATGAGATAATAGTCATCGACTCCGGTTCCAACGATGGAACTAGGGAATATTTACGCACCGTAGCGCAAGTACGGCTGATAGAAATTGAGCCGCATGAATTCGGTCATGGCAAGACACGAAACTTAGGTGTCTCGGCAGCTGATGCCGATCTCGTGGCATTCTTAACACACGACGCTGAACCTTTGAACGAGTTTTGGTTGACCGAACTTGTCGACGCACTAGAACAGGACCCGCGTATTGCTGGCGTCTTCGGTCGACACATTGCATACGAGTGTGCCACGCCCTTTGTGAAGATGGATTTGGATCGACACTTCCAAGGATTCCTGAACTATCCGCTCGTCGTACATCGAGACCTTGATCCAATTCGCTACAAATCGGACGAACGCTGGCGTCAGCTCTTGCACTTCTACTCCGATAACAATTCGCTCATGCGTAAATCAGTTTGGGAAGCTATCCCCTATCCAGACGTCGAGTTTGCAGAAGACCAACTTTGGGCGCGCGAAATCATCGAGGCCGGATATTTTAAGGCCTACGCCCCCGATGCAATAGTATGTCACTCGCATGATTACGCATTCCTAGAGCAACTAAAACGAGCTTATGACGAGTCGCGTAATTTCAAGAAGTATTTTGGCTATAAACTTTCGTCACGACCGGTCCACGCAGCGGCATCGATCGTCGGTTTGGTGAATGAAGCGTTCCGCCAGGAGGTAGATGGGCGCTTTGGTGAAGTCACGTTTGCGCATCGGGTGAGAAGGGCTATGCAGAGGGTGGCTCTTATATCCGGGCATTTCCTCGGTGCAAATTACGAGAGGCTTCCGGGTCCGATCTCGACTTGGCTATCGCTCGATACTCGACTGTTTCGCGCATAACCAGTCTCTCACTGATGTGCGGAGGGGGCGCGGGTTTCGTTGATGGCTGGATAATCTGCAGTGCGTCTACTTTTGGTATGCCTCGACTAGTTGCCGGCAGTCCGTCCACGCCGCCGCGATACTCCAAATCCATATCTATCATAAATAGCCGCCTGATGATAAAAGCTACGTTTTGAGCCTCGTCGAAAGAACGGCGTGCCATCGTAGGAACAATGCCCGTCTTGCAACGCCATTCACTCAGTGCACTATGGGAGCAAGATGGCGGAGCCGGACACCGCTACATCCAACAGGAAACAGCATGAGCCTGCAAGTTGACTATGCCGGACTAGACGTCCAGAGAGAGGCGAAAGAATCGGCCGAGTATCTCAGCGAGACGAACCAGAGGAGCCGACATCAGAAAGCCTTTTCTCTTTTGTTAACAAAGAAAAACTCCTTAATTTTCCTCGTTTTCCTGCCAAGTATGGTTGCAGCAGTCTATTTTTTTCTCATTGCTAGTGGGCAGTATATTTCCGAAACACGTATGATTGTGCGAACAATCGGGGTAAGCGAGCAGTTTGACGTTTCGGAGACACGTGAGGGGCGATCTATAATAGGCGGTGACTCACTTACGCAAGATTCCTATATCGTGGCGAACTATCTAAAGTCTCCCCAGGTAGCCAGGACTCTAGATAAGCAGATAAACCTCCGAGACTTCTTTTCTAAGGATAGCATAGACCCATTATCGCGGCTCAGTAGTACCGCGTCATTCGAAGAATTATACGAGAAATGGCTCAAGCATGTAGACACATATGTCGACGGTCCATCAGGGATTATCATCTTTACAGTTCGCGCATTCTCTCCTGATGACGCCGCGACGATATCGTCCGCTGCCTTGGTTGCCGCCGGAGGAATGATCGACAAAATATCTGAAAAAGCAAAGAAAGATCTCGTTACGCGTAGCGAGCACGACGTTTTGGCAGCCCTTGAAGAATACCGAAAAGCCCTTGATGACTTGCGCGACTACCAAAACAAGACGGGGGTCTTGGACCCAATTTCGTCAGCCAAGATGGCAAGTTCAATCATTTCGAAGTTGATTGAGGAGAAGCTTGCACTCACCATTACACTGAAGTCGCTAGAAGCCGCAAAGGCAGACGATACCGCTAAGGGGCGCCAATTGAGGCGATCCATTCAGGCAATTGATGACCAGATTGATATTCGCCAAAACAGCATCGCCGGAAAAGGCACATCGAACGAAACGCAACTTTCAAACAGCTTAACTGAGTTCTCGCGCCTGGAAACTCGCCGAATTGTAACGCAAGCGCTCTACGAAGCGACGGTGCGCAATCTAGATACGGCAAAATCGGCGGCTTTGAAACGAACGACATTCATGGCTGTATTTTCTAGCTCCGAATTGCCTGAAAAGTCCGAATATCCGGATCGTTTTTCTGAATGGATCATATTCACGGCGGGCCTATTCACCCTTTGGGCCACTGCTACACTGATTTGGATGTCGATTGAGGACCATCGGATCTAACGAATGATCGCGCTAGAGAACGTTACAAAGTTCTACAGAACTGCTGCCCATCGGCGTTATATATTGCGAAACCAGACAGTGGATTTCGCCGCAGGACGTTCATACGGACTTCTTGGTGTAAATGGCGCTGGAAAATCGACCACGATGCGCCTTATAGCCGGGGCTGAACTCCCAAATAAGGGACGCGTTCACCGCAAGGTTCGAGTTTCTTGGCCACTGGGTTTTGCCAATGGACTAAATACGCAGCTGAGCGGAAAAGAGAATCTCAAGTTCGTTGCCCGCGCTTACGGTGAGGACCACAATCGAGTCCTACGTTTCGTAGCGGATTTCGCCGAAATCGGAAGCTACTTGAACGAACCGCTCCGAACCTACTCGTCAGGCATGATGTCACGCTTCGCTTTTGGTCTCTCGATGGCCATCGAATTTGACTGCTACTTGGTGGATGAAATTACTGCAGTTGGCGATGCTAATTTTCAGAGGAGGTGCCGGGAAGCGTTTAAGGCACGTCGCGCCAAATCGGATGTCATTATGATTTCCCATGATATGGTTACGATTAAGGACTACTGCGATGTCGCGATGGTATTGATTGATGGGCAGTTGGTGCAATTTGATAATGTTGAAGAAGGCATAGCAGCCTATATGCGGCTTAATCGTTAGCAAACAATGGTCGCACATCGGAGAAGATCGTGACAGACAACAACCAGCTCACCCCGACCGGGGAGTCGCAAACCATTATTGCGCGGAGCCAAAAAATCGCAGGTGCTCTCAGTTCCTACGCTCGCGCGTTGACCTTCGAAAATAGAAGTCGCCGAAACTTGTATCGCCTGGCAGGCCTTGCACCCCGTACCCGTGACCGTGTATTCGCGATAATTTTAACATTCGTTATCGGCGTGGCATTTGTGCTGCCAGTAGGCAGCGGGGTTGCTTACTACGCGTTCATAGCGAGCCCTGGTTTTGTATCGGAGGTTCGATTCATTGTTCGCTCATCAGCCCCCATCCTATCGCGCGACAGATACGCGAGCGATACCGTCGAACCAAAAGCAAAAGTGGTTCAAGATACGGCTGTGTTACTTAATTATCTAGGCAGCCCCGCAATCGTACAGGACCTCCAGAAGAATACAAACCTAGGACAGGTCTTCGGTCGCGGTGACATCGACTTCATTTCGAGGCTCGGCGACGATGCGACGCAAGACGACACACTCGAATACTGGAAGAACCGTTATTCAGCATCTGTCAACCCTAAAAGCGGCATAGTGGAATTGGAAGTAACCGCTTTCACACCAACGGAAGCATATAACCTGACGAAACTGATACTGCGGCTATCAGAGGAACAGATCAACAGACTTAGCAGTGGCATGTGGAATGACCTTCTCGTGTCCGCACAGAAGGACGTGGATAGCGCAACAGCAGAGGTTGCCGTGCTACGCGGAAATCTCAGGGATACTCAGAATAGAACCGGGGTGTTTGACGTCGACCTGTCGGCCGAGAGTATCACGTCTGTTTTGACAGGGCTTGAAGCGAACATCGCACAATTGAAGAGTCGCCGAGATGCGTTGAGCCAGAGCCTCAGCAGTAAGGCCCCACAACTGGCGGACATGGATCGGCGACTGAGAGCCCTCACGGAGCAAGCAAGGCAGCTTAAGGAACGAACAGCAGGGTCTTCGCTTGAACAGGCCGGAAATCTGGCTGACTACTCAAGTGTTTTTGACAAACTCAAGCTCGATCTAAAGGTCGGGGAAGATAAACTTCGATCGGCAATTGGCGAACTTGAGAAAGTCAAGCTCGTTAGTTCGCTCCAGCTTGTTTACGTAGACAACTTTACGGAGCCTACACTCCCAGACAAAAGTACATACCCGAACGTGCCACTTTCCCTGTTTTTATGGTGCCTTCTTTGGTTAACTGTCAGCGGAACTATGTGTGGGATCGTATTATTCTGTCGCAACAAACTAGATTAGCACCACCCCTGTTTGACGCGACATTATCAGCAAGAGCCTGTTGGCGACGAACGTCCATTCAATCCGCAAAACTCAACACCGCGTCCAGGACCATCGATAGCGAGGGATCTACGGCCGCTAACCTTGTACTCCGTGGTGGCCTTGGAGTATATTTTGTCATGCCAATGGACGATTCAGCATAACCTTATGAACTTCAGCGTGCACCAAGATACCGGATCGGAAATTCACGGCTACTTAGTACCGGATGGCTTCTCGACAAAACCGATAGTCGCTGTGCGACTCAATGAGTCCAGTACTACGGAAATTGCTTGTTGGCTTTACGTAGAGGGTGCATACACGCAAGGACTGCACGAAACCGGCAACGTTGCGTTCATTCTCAGTGAAAGCAATGTGCCTGGGATCAGTACCGCTGAAAGGGTGGAGATATCCGACGTCGAAAGCGGATTGATCTTCTATCGCCGCGCGTCGCTTGACAACATTCCGCGGAAGGTTCTTCGTGTGGAAACCTCGTATGTTCCGCACAGCGAATTGGATCTTAGCTTAAAACCCCACTTCCAATTTTTCGAGCATAGAGCCGAGCGCCATGGGTTCGAAACAGTGCGACAAATGCTGGAAATACTTCATCAGCCGTCGATATATGTATCGGGGAGGATTTTATTAAAGAACTACCAGGTCTATATCGATTACAATATAGACGTCACGATGATAGGATTACGGGATCCTTTCTACGAACTTGCGTTGCGGCTCATTACGTTCAGTAGATACAATCTGCACAGATTCGCGTTCGTACCCGAGCGAGATAAAACAATATTTCGTCCCGTAATAGACTGTTTTGCCGGCCTCGATGTTCGCGACGAAGGAGCGGTACGCCGCGCGATCCGCCAAGCGCCGAAGGATACACTTTCAGTATTGTCGTCACCCTTCACGCAACAGCTAATGGCCGCGAATCCGTCGGAACCTGCCCGATTGGATTCTGTCGTTGGGGCGCTTGATGCGTTGTCGCAGTTTACGCTTTTTGATGCGGGGCAGGATGACACTAGCTATGCCAAGAACATCGCCGAATTGCTCGGATTGCCCGAAGGGTCGGTGAATATGCGGCCTCAACTCGAAGCGGTACATCAGCTCGCAGACATTCTGAGAGAAATCGGTTCGGTTTCACATCTGTTGGAGTCGGATTTAATTCTCTATCATTTTATCCAAAAGGCTTTGTTCCGGGCACGTGCAAAAGATTGAGTCCGGTGCGTTGAATGTGCTAGTCGCCTCCAGACCTGCCCAAAACTATGAGAGAATCCATGCTGTTTAACAACCTTAAAAGCCTTGTCAGGAAGAACAGCCTCCTCTGGGGGGCAGACGTCGCCGAAGCGTATCACGGGGCGGCTGCGCGCGACATGCAGTTGCACTGGGACCAATTCATTGAGCCTGCCCGCCAGCGCCACCCAATCAACTACGACACTACTATTGATTTCGCCTGCGGCTACGGTCGTAACACTGACTTTCTTTTATCATTCGCCAGGCACATCACAATGATTGATGTCAACCAACATAATCTGGACTATTGCCGGAAGAAGTATGCCGATAATGTTCGCGTAGATGTAAAAGAATGTAGTGGCTACGATCTCCGTGATATAGTTGATGATTACTGTTCGTTTTTCTACACATTTGACAGTATGGTGCATTTCCCGCCACGTATTATTAAGGCATACCTTCCCGAATTTTTCAGGATTCTAAAATCGGGTGGATATGCACTGATTCATCATTCCAATTTTACTGGTCGCGGTGTCGATGCAGATTTCCGAGCCAGCCCTCACTGGCGAAACTATATGTCCGCGAAGATGTTCGCTGAAGTTGCCGAGGGCGCTGGTTTCGCCGTCGTTGAACAGACGATCCACGCTTGGGGGGGGGTTCCCGAACTCGATTGTGTCTCTATACTCAAGAAGCCCTGAATTACCCTCCGGTGGTGGCTGCCTACCAAGCAATGCGCGGCGTGGCGTTCATGACAGCGGTCACCTTCGTGGTCGAAATCGGCGATGTACGTCGTTTCGATAACCCTCGTCAGCTAATGGCATATCTAGGCTTGGTGCTGTCAGAAAGCTCGACGGGCGAACGCATCAAACGTGGCGAGATCACCAAAGCGGGCAACATCCGGGCGCGCCGCGCACTCATAGAAGGGGCTTGGACATGTCGCTACTCGGCGCGCGTGAGCCCGACGATCCAGGCTAACCTTGTAGGCCCGCCGAAGGTGCTCCGGGACATAGCGTGGAAGGGACAGGTTCGCACGCGTTATCGCCGGCTAATCAGCGCGGGCAAGGCAAAGACAGTCGCGGTAACCGCTATCGCGCGGTAAGCGGTGACGTGAGGCCGTTACTTCTTGAAGTTCCAGGGCATCAATGCGTCGATATCACTCGCTGCCCAACCGGCCGCGAAGCGCTCGAGCGTCTGCGTCAACCACGCCAGTGGATCGACTTCGTTCATCTTGGCGGTCTGGATGAGGGTGGAGAGCGTTGCCCATGTTCTTCCGCCGCCGGCATTTCCGGCAAATAGGCTATTTTGCCGGACGATTGCCTGGGGGCGGATGGCACGCTCGACGATGTTGGAGTTGACCTGCCACTGAACTTTCATCCAGCTGCGACTAAAGTCCCCGCGGTTCTGAATACGCCAAGTGGCGCGGTGGGAGCAACCGGCGGAAACGCGAAGCTTTCAACTTGCGCAGCGTTGGAGCCGGTTGCGGCGA
>NZ_FNGR01000070.1:0-10115 GCF_900103045.1 Ensifer sp. YR511 | reverse complement strand
GACCGGTACGAGGCTGCGTGATGGCACGCTCAAGGATCATCTATACCCTCAAAGAGGTCGCTGAGATGATCGGCGAGAACCTCGAGTTGATCGAAGAGGTGACCGCCAACTCGGATAATATCAGCGAAGGCGAATTGCTTTATGTCCGCGACGGCAGCGAATACGGCACGAAGGGCCTGACCGAGAACGGCGTGGGCGAACTCCAAAATCTCCTCGCCGACATACGGACATGGGATGGTGGAATCCGCCAGTTTCTCGTTGATGAACAATGCGATCCCGATGTGGTCGAACGCGTTATGGCAGACGAGATGAAACGCGGCCTATAATATCGGCCTCTCGATCAAGCGAAAATGCCTTCGCCGGACGCTCACCTGCAAATGATCATGGAGGCCGATGTTGATGGGCTGATTGGAGCCGGGCGCTACGAGCGTGGCGAAGGCCGCCAGACCTGGCGCAACGGCTATCGCGACCGATCCCTCGAGACGCGGCTCGGCACCTTGAACCTGAAGATCCCGAAGATGCGCTCGGGCAGCTATTTTCCCGGCTTTCTTGAGCCGAGAAAGACGGTGGAGAAAGCCCTTGTCGCCGTCATCCAGGAGGCGTGGATCAATGGCGTCTCGACCCGCAAGGTCGATGAACTGGTGCAGGCCATAGGCATGACGGGCCTCTCAAAGTCATCCGTATCGAAGCTCTGCAAGGACATCGACGAACGTGTGAATGCCTTCCTCAGACGCCCACCGAGGGGATTGCCAGCAATCTTGCCGATCACCTTGACGACCTCGGAAAGCGAAGCATGAAAAGGATGGCGGACTTGATCGCATCGAACACCAGGAACCTCCTTGGTGCGTTCGGCCTGGAGTTCCCGGAGAAGGCGAAGGACCGCGATGCCTTTATCGGCAAGGCTGGCGGCTGGCTCTTGAGTTGGTCGGCGGCACGCTCGCCCGCCTTGGCAACCTCTAATGGCTCCGCAGGGCAATCGACACCTATCCTCCTGGCCGATCGCAAAAAGGGTTCTGAAAGATCTATGACCCAGAATCCGCGACGCTGCCGTAAAGCGCCCCGACACGGCGTTCGGCGCGCTAAACGAGACGGCCTATTGTGCTTGATCTGGTCAAGGATTGTCGTCAAATGTAAGAACGAAATCACTTTCCTCGATCATTGTTCTTCGATGAGTGATCGCAATGATGATCATGTCATCCTGTCGGGCCCTCAAATGATCAAATATGTTTCGTTCGGTATCGGCATCCAGTGCCGAGCTGGGTTCGTCAAGCAACAGGACTTTTGGGCGTAGCAGGATTGCTCTGGCTATTGCTACGCGCTGCATTTCACCTCCTGACAATGCAATACCCCTCTTGCCAATTTTTGTATCAATGCCTTGGGGCAACCTCTCTATGACTTGTGCAAGTCCCACAGCCTGCAGCGTCTGGCGGATCGCGTGAGCGTCCGCATCGGCACCCAGCCTTACGTTATCGGCTAAGGATGCAGCTAGGATCTCTGGGTTTTGCGGGACATATCCAACAGCGGAAAAGAGCTCAGGTTCGCTGTAGGAACTTACCTCACGCCCCAACAGCAGAATACTCCCTTGATAGCCCTCGACGAAACGCAGCAAAAGCCGCAGGAGCGTTGTCTTTCCGGCACCGCTGGGCCCAACAATGAAGTTCATCCTCCCTTTCTGGAATCGAACGTCCAAGTCGAGCAGTATTGGTCTGCCATCGTTGTAATTAAACGTTAGGTTCTTGAATTCAACAACTTCGGTCCCGATTGGTTTCCCCTCGCTAGCAGAAAGTGGGCTGCTTTCAGCAATCGGCGAAAACTCGGGATAGTCGATTATTTGATTGTAACCCCTCTGAAGCTGGCGGGCGAGAAGCAGGTCTTCCATGGCTCTGGCGATCATCTCGGCTGGCCGATTGAGCTGCAAGATGAGTCCGTTGAAAATGATGATCTGGCCAATGGAAATCTCACCGCTCTCGTACAAGCGCACGGAGACAAAATACATCAGGCCGAGCTGAAGCGCGAAAGTCAAAGACCGAGCCAAGGCAAACTTGAGCCGAATGTGATGAAACTGTCGCCGGTTCACGCGCCCTTCCTCCCTCAAGGAGCGATAAATCTCCGTGAACCAAGCCCCGCCCTGGGCGGCCTTGATGATTTGAAATGATCCAATTGCTTCCCCGAGAACTTCAGCGCTATCCGCCAAAGCTGCGACAGCCTGCTCCTGCTTTGCCTGAGCTTTCACGTTAGAAATATACGTCAAAACGATAACCACTGAGGCATACGCCAACACAAGCAGACCGATCTGCCAGTTGATCACAGTAGCCACCACAAATGCCGCAACAACTGCCTCTAGTATTGAAGGAAAGAGCGTGCTGAAAACTAGAAAAACGTATATCCCATAGGATTCCTGCATATTTCGGACGGCATCTATCATATATCCAGATTGATACTGATGCGATATGGATGCTTTCTTTTTTAGTACTGAATCGAAAAGATGAATTCCCGCGTAGTGAATGACATCAAGTTCAATAAACTCAACGATTTTGAAGCTGATATCGTTTATAAAGCGGCTGCCGCCAACAAACAGCGCATAGCAGCAGAATAACAGCGCCGGAACGGGTAGTGAACCCTCCGATAGGCTGTCGATCAGGTAGCCGAACACCACCGGTCCGCCAACGGTTGCCGCGGTGGTCAGGGCAACAGTGACCAGAACGAACCAAACGTGCCTTTTGGATGTAGCTCGAAAAATTGTCCTAAGCGACTTTAGATCTGTCGCATCTATTTTGATCATTGGGGTCTTTCAGCGCGAACGCACGCGGGCGTCACTAAACATGCGAGACTTCAAATTGTTTTCAGATAGGCATCGACAGTCGCACACCTCATGAGAAAACCTGCGATCTCGTCCGTAAGATTGTGAGGGTCAATCGTCGAAACAGCGTCCAGTTCAATGTAGTCTGCAAGCGTGTGAGACGCCAAAACTCTTTTCTTTACAGTTGCATAGTCGAACAGCTGAACAACATCAACATCACCGGATTTTCCCACGCGATTAGCGATTGACCGCGGTAAAGTATCCGAGAACGCTGAACGAAACAGGCCGCGTTCGCGTCCTCCTGCAAGCAAAATTTGACGGGGACATAAAACACAAAATCGAACTAGCGGCCAGTAAAGGAATGGCTTGCGCTCACAGACACCAAGAGCTGCTGCTAGCGAATTATACTTTGCGTCATTCAGGGTGCAGACCTGGTGCTGTCTGGAAACGGATAGATTCTCGTAACGGTCCGCATCTCTAAAAATTCTCCGTGGAAACAGAGCCTTTAATTTCAGGAATGGTTTGACCTTTTCGATATTGTCCGCATCAAAATGTATCCACTTCGACATGTAGTCATCCGATTTTCCTGCTAGCCAATTGTGAGTTACCTGCCACACAGAACTCTGCTTCAGAATCGCTTCATTCACGACCGATCGTAGCAGAGGTGTACCTTCCTTATGAAACTCCCGGGCAAGAGACATTTCATCCAAACAAAGCATGAGTTGATCGCCCCCGTCTCCATTGAGGATCACGCTGACGCCATCCTGTTTGGCCGCGGCGTACATCTTCCAGTTTCTTTCATACCAGCCCGCCACCATGTGGGGGCGAAAGCCAGGCGCCATGTTAGGAAAATCAAGTTGAACATCCCTGGTCGTTTCAGCATCGAGCCACGTTACATGGCTACTCAGGCGCTGGCGCACGTCGTTGAAGTATTCGATTTCGTTCAGGCCACGGACACGGGAAGAGTACACATGGTATAGGTGCAGCGCCTTCTCTGGGAATGCGCGTCCGTAGAGCAAAGCGATCAAGGAGGAATCAAACCCGCCGGAGGTCGCGATACCAACGGTATCGTGGGAAGCTTTAAACTGTATGGCCTCAAGCGTCAGAGCTCGTATCTCCTCAGCCGCGTCGGATCCGCTCATGGGAGTTAGAGACCTCTCACATAAGAGATCGGGTAGGTGGTTTACCTCTACCAACGACGCGCCGCGATCATCGGCCAGCACTGTAAGTGAGCATCCGTGTTCGATCTCGACCAATCCGGAGAAGACAGTTTGTTTGGTGTTCATACGGTCGCTGGCGAGGAACTGGGTGATCTGTTCCTTATCGATCCGCAGACTAATCTCATTGCGGGCCGCGAAGCTTGAGAACCGCGCAAAGGTATCGAACAGGATGGTGTCACCGTCCATCTGCCAAGCGAAGATGTTCAACTCCGAGAACGGCGGGACGAAGAGGGTGCTTTGAAATGGTGTCGACAACAAAAGCGCGCCATCACCAACCAAGCCCGACATTATGGCCCGGGTCTCTTCCTGCACGTCAGTCTTGCGTCGAATATTTGACGCAAAATGTCTCAATCGGTTCGTGTCAAACCGCTGAAATATGCCGATTTTGTGAATTTCACAGTCGTGAAAGACCTGCTTTTGGACGTCGGCTGCCAGGTGTTCAAGGCGAAATCTCCCGCAGATTTTCGTCTCTGCTTGTTCGCAGGATAGGAGTGTAGTTGAAGACATTTGCAACAACGTCATTTGCCACCGTGCCGTTTATTTCCAGCCACGCATGCGCCCTGAAGGGGTTCTCTCTTACCCCTATTACGAAATCGGCTTTACAACCCTGATCTCGCAGGAAAAACAGGCAGGCCAATGCGTCTGGAATGCAGCTTAAGGGAAAGATCCGGAACGTTTTTAGGCGGTTATATGTAGCGATCATGCTTGCCACATTCTCGAGCGACGTGGTCGGAGCTTCCGCCATTATTTGAGCATGTTGTGCCGCAACCTTCGCTATTACCCTTATCGAGCGCCAGCGGAGTGTACGGGCCGCCTGCGTTGCCAATTGAAATCGCGGGAAGAATCGCCAATTCTCTAAAGCCTCGAACGTATGAGTTGAATAATCCCTATAGACCGTCGATACGGCGTTGAAGTCGATCGGGTCGGGTTCAACAGGTATCCCACGATACCGATTCTCGTTCAGATCAAGATGGACTTCAATGCTGTGCAATTTTGCAAACATAGCTAGCCGCTTAGAAGATGCTCGTTGCCGGACCAAGAAGGAAAGGGTGGCGCGAGAACCTTCGCCCCACCCCGTTGCCTGGCTTAGAAGGTGCGGTAGCGCTTCGGTCCGAGGGTTTCATGGACGCCGGCGCTGTTGTTGCCGAGTGTCTTCGCGGTTGCGTTACCCAGGTCGACGCTTTCCACGGATTCGGCTGGTTCGGACTTCAGTACGACGTTCTTTGCCATGACGTTCTCCTTTCATGTTGAACAAGGCAGGGAGACGATATCGCGAAACTGAAAGACGGTGGGAATGAAGTGGATATAAAATGGCTAGTTTTATAGATTGAAAACAAAATAAGCTTGACGTATTTAAGGTTGCATTGCGTCACTGACCGGAGCTTCACATGGCAGCCAGCGTCGAGGTTTTTGAAATTCTTCGGAAAGATATCATCTCGGGGAGGTACGAACCTATGCATTTCTTCGACGCAAAGGCTCTATCGGCTGAATACATCACCAGCGTTGCACCAATTCGCGAGGCAATGCTTCGATTAAGCGAACGTGGCGTTCTTCGTTGGGAACGTAACCGCGGATTCTTTGTCGAACGAATAAGCGGTGCAGCAGCACTATTTTATCTTGAGCAACTACGCTCATCATATTTGTATGCTATCGGGCGAATGGTACAATGTACAGATATTAGAAAATTTACGCAATGCGATATGGAAAAGCGTGGTTCCGTTCTGTTGTGTGAGTACCACAATTGCTTAAACATGATCACCCGTCAGGTTTTCAGCGAAACAGAGCGAGAATTTGTCGGATCGACTTGGGATAAGATCTGGTTCTTCCGCAACGCATACCTGAATGACAATGAAACAAAAGAGTTTTTATTCGACGGAGTTTGCAACACCATTGAGCATCTAGCCGGCGGCAGGCTCAAAGAATGCAGTGTTGTAGTCAATCAGCTATTTGACCACGTTATCGGGAAATTCCCAGCCCTGCTCCAAAGAGCGGGCACGTAACCCCGTAGTGACACCATCCGCGTGTGCCATGGCAAGCGTGACCAGGCGCATTAGAGTGTGGTGCTACGCCAACGCAGAAAAGGTCCAGTTTATTGAACAAGAGGCGAAATCGCAGGCTGTTTCTATCGACACTCGCGCTTTCAGTTGTGGCGGCAGCGTACGTCTTATTTTCCTTGCCTTCGGCTTCAGAGAGTGAGCTGGCAACTCCGATGACAGCTACGGTAACGAGGGGAGCGATTGGGGAAGAGGTGTTGGCCCTTGGGATATTGGAGCCCTCATCCATGGTCCGCGTGGGAGCTCAGGTTTCCGGGCAGATCAAGACGATACACGTGCGCGCTGGCCACACGGTGGAACGGGGAGAGCTACTCGCCGAAATTGACGCCGTTCCGCAGCAGAACGCTTTACGGGTAGCGCAAGCGAAGGTCGAGGATATGAAGGCCCAGCGGGGCGTGAAACAACTGCAGATGGAACATGCCGGTTCCACGCTCCGACGGCAAAATAGCCTCATAGAGCAAAGTGCCGTTTCGAGATCCGCCTTTGAGGAAGCAGAAACCAAATTCGAGATCCTAAAAGCGGAACTCGCGTCACTTGATGCCCAGATCAAGCAAAGTGAAGTCGACTTGGAGACGGCTGAAACCAATTTGGCCTATACCCGGATAACCGCCCCGATGGGCGGACAAGTCCTCGCGGTGCCAGTCGAGCAGGGCCAGACGCTAAACTCCGTCCAGACTGCGCCGACGGTTGCGGTCATAGCCAACCTTGGTGAGATGGTCGTAAAGGTTCGCATATCGGAAGCTGATGTCTGGCGGACAAGTCCCGGCCAGATGGTGTGGTTTACCATCATCGGAGATCCGGAAACCCGCTACCATGCCTCATTGGAAGCCGTGGATTTCGCGCCACCGTCCATAGCTAAAGAGACTATGTCGGAAAGCGCCCAGGACCCTGCCAAAGACAGTGCCGTCTATTATCACGGTATTCTCCGAGTGAAAAACATCGGGGGGAAACTCCGCACAAAGATGACCGCGCAAGTTCATATTACCGTAGGGCGTGCGCAAGACGTCCTGCTCGTACCGTGGGCGGCCCTTTCTATTCGGCAATCGGACGGATCTCATCTCGTAAAGGTTCGCGGAGCTGGCGGTGAAGTGACGGAGCGCAAGATCAAAGTTGGGCTCACCGATAGGATACAGGCGCAAGTGATCGAGGGTCTTCGCTTGGGTGAAACCGTGCTGCTCAATCAGGCCGCGCCAGCATTTGCAGGTTAAAGAATGATGCATCTCTTTGAGTTACGCGGCTTAGGGAAATTTTTCGAACTAGGGACTGAGAGAGTTGCGGCGCTAAAAAATGTTGAACTCGTGATAGATCGAGGCGAGTTCGTAGCTTTGGTGGGAGCTAGTGGCTCCGGCAAGTCGACTTTGATGAATATCCTCGGATGTTTGGATGCCCCCACAGAGGGCACCTACAGGTTTCTCGGCCAAGACGTGTCAGCTCTTGGCCAGAACGCGCTTGCCGAGCTTCGCCGAAAACATTTCGGGTTTGTGTTTCAGCGATATCAGCTGTTGAGCTCATTAAACGCGATCTCAAATGTTGAGATGCCTGCGATCTACGCCGGCCTTTCGAGATCAAGCCGACATGTTCGCGCCCGACGTCTGCTAACCAATCTTGGGCTGGAGGGCCGACTTGAACACCGCCCTTCGGAAATGTCGGGTGGACAGCAGCAACGTGTCTCGATTGCTCGGGCTCTGATGAATGGCGGCGAGGTCATCCTTGCGGATGAGCCGACCGGAGCACTCGATTCAAAGAGCGGATCCACTGTCCTGGAGCTATTCAAAGAGCTCCATGCTAACGGCCACACCATCATCATAGTGACCCATGACATGGCAATTGCCCGGCACGCCAATCGAATTGTGGAGCTTCACGACGGCAGAGTGATTTCTGACAAACCTCTAGCGCAAAATTATAGCCGTCCCCCGCCGGTCGACCTCAAGCAGGAAAACGTCGGTGCGGTTAAGAGCTTCCTACGAAGAATGTCGGAGGCTGCCGTCATCGCTTATCAATCCATCATAGCGCACAGGCTTCGCAACGCCCTTACTCTGTTTGGTATAGTCGTTGGTATCGTCGCCGTAATTGCGGTTGTAGGATTGGGCGAGGGCGGCCAACGCGTCGTCTTGCAACAGATAAACAGCTTGGGCGCGAATTCCATCATGATAATGCCGGGTACGGGATGGGATGACGAGAATGCCCAGAAGGTGGAAACACTCACACCCAGCGACGCTACCGCACTTATGACGCAGCCATACATAAACAGCGTCAGCCCCTTGGCGACTAAATCGGGGTCACTAATGTCGGACGGCCGAGTGGTGAGCGGGACGGTTTCCGGGGTGAGTAACGCTTATTTTGAGGTCACCCGACGGCCGATCGCACAGGGGAACCACTTTACCGGCGATGATCAAAGCAGCACTCTTCAGGAGGCGATTATTGATGATAACGCCCAGCAAGCTTTGTTCGGAACCTACTCGAATAGTCTCGGTAATGTCCTATTCCTTGATGGTGTGCCCTTCGTCGTCGTCGGAGTGACAGAGAAGCTTTCCGGCGGACTTGGTCAGGATAAACGCCCACAAGTTTATGTACCTTACATGAGCATGTTTGCGCGGATTTCCGGAACAGCCCGTTTGAGCGAATTGGTAGTTCGCGTTAACGAGGGCGTAGACAGCTCCGCAGCGGAGCAAGCTTTAATCTCGTTTCTTGAGAAGCGGCACGGCGCTCGCGACTTTTTCACATTCAACAGCGATCAAATGCGCAGGACAATTGAATCAACGACACAACTGCTTTCAATACTGGTGGCCTCAATCGCAGCTATAGCCCTCCTAGTGGGTGGGGTAGGCGTGATGAATATCATGCTGGTCTCGATCAGCGAACGCACGAACGAGATCGGCCTGCGGATGGCCGTTGGCGCTCGACCCACAGATATCCTGATGCAGTTTTTGATAGAGGCGTTAGTTATTACGCTTATCGGCATTGGCGTAGGAGTTGCGATCGCGTTGGCCCTTGGGGCTTTAATACCATATCTGGCTCTCCCCATCCCCATGGTCATATCTTTACATGCGGTGGGTGTTGGGTGCATCACAGCGTTGCTTATCGGGATTGCGTTCGGTTTCTTTCCGGCGCGAAAAGCCGCACGCTTGCATCCCGTTGAGGCCCTGGCCAGAGATTGAAGCAGCGGGGGGACTGCGCGGTGGTCAAACTTCACCCAGACGGCGTCTCCTATGTGATTCGGGCCGATAGCTGCTTGCTGAGAGAACATTGGCGCGCCTTCGTTGACCATAGTCTCTAATTTGCCCCGATCCCGCCGAGGAAAGGAGAATGTCGCGCGTCGCCTGGAGCATGTGCGTGACGCAGCTATGGCGCAGTACATGGAGCGACATCGACTTTGCCGCCAAAGTGGGTGCGACGCTAACCGCGGCGGCGGTGTGCTTTGACCTTGCCCCCAAGTTTTATCCAGTTTTGAGTTCGCTCCAGCGGTTTTTGGTTTCGGTGTTTGCGGCGGTAGCGGCGGGTTGCGGTGCGGAGCCATTCCGGCTGCGCAGCACCGCATCACGTCGCGGGTTGATTGTCTGAGCGAACTCGGCAGGTGTCAGCCAGCCGAGTCCAGAGTGTGGTCGATGATCGTTGTAATCGCTGCGCCAGTTTGAAAGCGCTGATCGAGCATGGGTCAGTGACGAGAAGAGAGTTTCATTCAAGAACTCGTCTCGCAGCCGCCCATTGAAACTTTCGATGAAAGCGTTCTGGATCGGCTTACCAGGCGCAATATAATGCCAATCCACCTTGGCCCGGTCCGTCCATTGCAGGATCGCGTTGCTGGTGAACTCGCTGCCATAACACCTTCGGAAGTTTGCGCTGAATGAGGCTTTGACCAGCTGCGTAGCCCCTCATCAGGCGAAGCAGGTGGTCATAGCCGGGCATCAGGTCTCACAGTGGTTTTTGCAAAAGCCACACTGCAAAGGTAAGCGCGATTTTCCATGCGCATTGACGGCTTGCTTCACGGCTAAATCGCCCCCGCATGGGGAGCGATATCCGGCTCCACTAGGCCACGGATGT
>NZ_FNGR01000071.1:0-8488 GCF_900103045.1 Ensifer sp. YR511 | reverse complement strand
GCAAATTCGATCCGACGCCTCCCAAACAACGACGAGCGCTGCCCGCACGTCATCGCCATAAACCCGGCGCCCTGGTCGAGGACCACCCTTCGCCGGTTCGCGTTCTCCTCGCAGCAGTCGCATCGCATGCTTGCGATGAAAGCCCGTGAGCGCCACGAACTCGTCTAACATCCTCGCCTTCTCGGCCCGCCCGCCTAACACATAGCGACAACTGATCGCCGCCACCAATTCCGCACGTGTCGCCATGCTTACCTTCCTCATCACAGCTCCCGAGGTTGATTCGTCGGGAGCAATTTAGATGAGGCAATAACCCATTCTCAGGGAGCAGTTCAGGCGAGGCAATGCGCGTCTCATCCTGATCGCCGCGCTATAGTATTTCGGAAGCTGCGGCTCGAAAAAGCTTCTCGACGTGCGCAGCGTCGCAGATGCCCAACTCTATGGGCTCACCTTGCTGAGTGCGGATGCTGCGGTTGCGGTACCTAACTTCGATAACTGTCCCACGACCTATCGGAGCCGAGGGATCGGCCATGAAGTCTTGGCTGGCGCCCGGAACGGCAGGCCTGTCATGCCCATCGCGATAAAGCGTCTGCTGAGCATATCGGCCATTCGATCGAATGAAGATGTCGTCACCGATCGTGAAGCAAGCCTTTAGCCCGTGATTCTTGACGCCGATCATGCTTCGCTTGCGGGGTGCAAGATCGCCGGCTCCGCGAAGATACTTCAGGCGCTCCCAACCGTCCTCGTCGACCGGATCTCCGTTTCCTGAACACAAAAAACGATCCGCTTCGAACCTGAGCACAGTGTGCGTGGAGCCGGCGTCGATCTCGTTCTGGATGAGCTCGGCCACCAGATCGTCCGAACGAAGCCCGTTGATAAACTGCCAAAGCTCCGGAACGACGTCGGTACGAGTTTCGAACCGTGGCTTCGCTTGCTTGATTTGTTCATTCATCGATTTTCCGTTCCATCGGCTGCCCGGTATTCGCGAAATAGACGGCGGCCTCATCGGTAACAACGATTTTCACACTGTTGCTCTCCGTCACCCTCCTCTGCCCTCAATCAGCTGGAATCCTTAGGCACTCCACGCACTTCGATGCGGGTCGACCGTCGGGTTGTACCGGCTGAGAAGGGTGACCAGGGCTTCAGTACAATGGCATCCTCGCAGCAGTGTCGGTTAGATAGAACATCAGGCAGCCTCCTCCGTTACTAGAGTGGCGACATCCGCAACGCTGATCTGCCCTTCGTCCATCCAGTTGATGACAAGGAAACGCACAGGCTTCGCCGGGTATTGGGCGTATAGCAAGTCTGCATAGGCGCGCAGTTGCGGCAGATACTCTCCGAACCGCACATTGGGATCGGGGCAGGGGCCAGTCTTGTGGTCAACGATCATGAGCGCGTCGTCGCTTTCCGCCAGGAGATCGATGATGGCGTTGGTTTCCGAGCCATCGTCGGCGCGAAGCTGAAGCGGTAACTCGAAGCTCAGTTGATGGAAACCAAGACCGCCGAGCCAGCTTCGCAAAGAACTTACCTGACCTTCTATGCCTTTGATCGTATCGTCGGAAAGACCAGTCGCAGCCGGGAGCCGCGGAGCAAAATCAGGCCGCTCGGCGAGAACCCGAAAGGCCAGGTGATAGGCGGTACCGCGTTCCGTGGCTGAACCGAACTTTTGCCTCGCGACTGGAACTCCGAGATCGATATGAGTGAGTGCTGGCCTAAGCCCGCCATCCCGCGCAGCGAGACTTGAAGGGCTATTGCGCCATGGCGTTCGCGCAGCCGCTTCGGAAGTCTCGCCAACACCCCATACCTTGTGAACGCCAGAATCGACCGATGCTTCCGGATAGGCGTATTCGGTATCCTTGGGAATCGCGCGGCAAAGCGCCGGAAGTTTTTGCCCGCATACCGCAACCGTGCCTGATCCGAGGTGGAGTTGCGTCCGTCGGCGGAGGAGGTCTGCCATGGTCTCAGGACGTTCGTCTGGGCTTCCCTGTTTTGATGGCAAAGCCAGAACCAAGCGATCACGGGCGCGCGTCAGCGCAACGTAAAGGGCGCGGGCGGCCTCACGTTCATCCTGTTCGACGCGTCTGTCGGCAAAGACGCTTTGCGCCTCGGGACAGTCGAAGCTCGGAAACCAGCTCAGCCCGGCAGAATCCAGCACGTTGTTGAAGTTACCGAACGATGTGAACTCCGCTCGCATCGTATTGCCGCGTTCCGGGAACGAGAAGTCCATGCCGCCGACAATCGTGATCGGCCACTCACGTCCCTTGGATGCATGCCAGGTAGAGACTTCGATGCCTTCGACCTCCCAACCCTCGCGGTCGGGCCGATGGTCGAGGCCGCGTTCAGCCTGGTCGGCGAGCCAGCCGAGGAAGGATTGAAGAGAGTTGCCATGGAAACCTACGGCTTCACGCAAGCTTGTCTCAGCGCTGTCGAAAGCACTGGCCTCGGCAAAGAGCCGACCAAGCTCAGCTTCCGCAGCCGCTCTGTCGGGCAACGTCGAAATCCACTCTGCGATACCTGCAATCTGCAGCACACGAGGTAGCGCGGCGGAGACGGTAAGATGACGGGCCTCCTCTGCGAATGCGGCAAGTGCTCGGACACGGTCGAATTGAATGAGGTTGTCGTCGATCGCCGCAGCCAGCGAAGCATCCAGAGACATGCGGTCCGGCCCCAGCGACAACAGGAGCAGCGCTGCCAAGCGGTCAGTTGGGTCGGCCACAAGAGCCAGTGCGGCACGCGCTACCTGGATGCTCTGGGACAGGAACCAGCCGTCTTCGGCAAGACGAACCGGAAGCCCCAAGGCACGCAGCGATGTTGCGACCCTTCGGGCGTCGATACCCGAATAGACCAAAATCGCGATGTCCGCCGGGCGAACCTGACGAGTTTCCTGCGTACTCTTATCAATGATCGGGGTCTTCTGGTCGATGAGATCACGGGCATGAGCGGCAATCCCTTCGAAGACTTTCGCCTTGCTCCCATCGAACTCGATAAATTCGAGTGCTGTCTGACCGGTCTCGGGCCGCACCGGGTCGAGTGCATCGTACCCGCCCGGGAAGAGAGCCGGACCAATCGCGTTGACGAACGCCATGATCCTCGGGTCGGAGCGCCAATTCTGGGTCAGCGGATCGACACTCGTTGGGTGTGCAGCGTCGAGCGCTTCAGACAGGCGTGGGTCGGCGCCCTGGAAGCCCATGATAGCCTGTTTGCGGTCGCCGACGATCAACGCGCGGGCTGCACGGGCGGCAAGTCGCCACAGCATCGCGAACTGCACCGGGTTCGTGTCCTGAAATTCATCGATGACGACGCAGTCGATCTCGGCCAATACTGCATCGAGAATGTCCGGGCGCGTGCGTAGCAAGACTTCTGTTTCGACGATCATGTCGGCGTAGTCGATCAATCCTCTGGCGCGCTTCTCGGTCTCATAAGCGCTCATGATCTCCTGTGCGCCGAGGACCAAAGCCGTCAAATGCCTTTCGGCGTCCAAGAGCGGCCCCGGATGGTAGCGAAGCTCGTCGGCGGCTGCGATGACGGCACTGGTGAGCGGGTCGTAGCCCTCGGGCGTCTTAGTCTTGCTGTTAGACAGCCGCAGCTTGCGCAGTTTTTGCCACAGCGCCCAATCGCTGCGGAGGGCGTCCGTTCGCGCGGCGCGACGGAGCGCCTCGAAGTCCTTGCCGAAGTCTTCCTTGGCCGATTTCGCGGAAACGGTTTCGGCGATGCTTTCCGGGAACGAAGCGAGCAGGGTATTCACCGCCCGAGACAAGGCCATTTCGAGCCGGACTGCGTCCTTCGTGGTGCCGTAGGTCGCGCGCAGGTCGGCGATGGCCGGATCAATGATCTCCGAGGCCGCTCCGCGCTGCCCCAGTGAGCGCAGCAGGTCAATGGTTTGCATGACCTTTTTGCGTAGCCGTTCTTCGCCAGTGGCGTCCGAATTACGATCCCATACATAGCCAAAGCGCGGAAGCGCGTTCAGGATCGGGGTGAGGGCGGGAGCACGACCGATCTGCTGGCGGATGAGGAGGTCTCGCTCTGAGTCCGATAACAGCCGGCTTGCAGGAGAGCGGCCCGCGGCAAATGTATGCTCTGTTAGCAGCCGGAGACCGAGCGCGTGGATCGTGCCGACATAGGCGCTGTCAATCGCCAAAGCCTCGTCGATACGCCCCCTGGCCAGAAGGGCGCCCCTGATACGGGTACGCAGGTCGGAGGCCGCTACTTCGGTGAATGTGACCGCGAGGATGCGATCCGCCGATACCTCGCCTGAGACAACAAGATCTGCGAGCGTGGTTTCGATCCGGTATGTCTTGCCTGAGCCTGCGCCGGCAGGAACCAGTGTGATGCGGTCAGACATTGGTGTCCTCCAGGCTTGGGTCGGGGAGAAGGAAAGCGGCTACCAACGGATTGTCGAGCGCATAGGGTTTGATGCCGAGCTTTTTCTCGAACGTCTGCGTATCCGATGCGAGGTTGAGTGCAAGCCGCCCCTTCGAAAGATTCTTGATGTGCCAAGACACGATATCGTCGGCCGCCGATCCGATTTGACCGTTGACGGTGACCACGCCTTTCAGTCCTTTGCCTTCAGGTCCGGTAACCACCCGACCATCAAGTGTGCAGTGGTAAGCAGTGACGATGCGATCCGGGGTGATCTCGGCAAACTCTGGTGTCGTTGGGATCATTCGACGGTAAAGCTCGACCTGGAGATCTGCCGATGCTTCCATTCGCCTGCGGCGTGAGGAAGAGCTCGAGCGCTTGTGATCCACGACCATTATGCGGTCATCCGCCAGATGAAGGAGGCAATCTGCGCGACCGTTGATGGATAGGTGGTGATAGACGCCGGAAAGCAAGGTTTCGACGCGGCGGACCCGGGCACCATTGTCAATCAGGAAACGACCCCAGTTGAGTGAAGCCTCGAGCGCCTCTCTGGCAAGGTTGGTACGCTCGCTGACCCAGTTGTCACCATCGAGCCAGGGGGCCGTTTGGCTGACAGCGGTCTCAAAGGCGGCCGGAAATGCCACGCGGATTGCCGTTTCGTCCAAGCCACTCGCTCCTTCTGGAAAGAGCGTTTCCAAAGTGCTATGGACGAGCTTGCCCAGCGTTAGGACGTCAAGGGACTCCGGAACCCATGTTCGGTCTTCCGCGCCGATTTCGCCAAGGAGCCATCCAAGCGGCGAAACCAGAAGCGTCTCCAGCCGAGAGGGCGATTGCGGCTTCGTCGCGCCGTCCGCAGCCTTGCGTAGAGCGAAGGGGTCGCCCGGAATGTCGATTTCGGATCCTTCGGGCAAAACGGGGCGCGTGTTTTCTTCGTCCCAGTGGGCATCGGACGTCATTGCGCCCCTTAGAGCTTGCGAAGACTGAAACTGGCCGACTGCGTCAGTAATGAGGGCTTCAGCGTCTTTCGCACCGAGTGCGCGCGCTATCAGCGAAAGCCCTGTCGTAGGGGCAAGTTGCTTACCTTCAAGATCACGGGCCGAGGCGGTCAGTGTGATGTCGTCGGTAGTTGCGCCAAGCTGGCGACGAAACAGTTCGAGACGCCGGGCAAGTGTCTGACGGCGCGACGGGAGCTTGAGATCAGTCGCCCCCTCTATCATCACGATTTCGCTTTCGGTGAAGAATGGATTGGCGGCGACCGGGCGCGGCCAATAGGTTCCGGCAGCCCCCGCAACGATGAGGTGGCGGACCGAGCGCCATGGCAGGGCCGTCTCGCTGAAAACCGAGACACCTTCGACGAACCGACCTTCTCCATCCGGGCTGAGTGCTCCGGGAGCCGCAACGCGGGCGAGAGAGTTCCAATCGATGTAGTCGCCTTTAAGAAGCGGCCGTAGCGCGTTGATCCGCGGCATCAATAGCGCGGGATCGACCAGTTCGTTGGCGATCGAGCAGAGTCTGGCGATGAGCTGCCCCGGTGAGGAAACAGGCCGTAGCTCGTCGAAAATCTTTGAACCCGGTCCATTATACTCGCGGGTCGCCCTGGACCAGCCGCTCTCGATGTACTCGCTCGCGAAATCGCGGCCAGCGTCAGCGGGCCACTGCGCAAGCGGCGAGAGGCAAAGGCTTGCAAGCGCCATGCGCGGAGCGGGGCCTCGCAAGACTGCGAGAAGATTGGTTAGAAATTCACCGGCATGGTCACGCAAGGATAGCGGGGCTGCCATGCCTGAGAGCTGGAGCCCGATGCGATTAAAGGCTGGGTCAATTGCCAGCTGGTACGCCGGGTCATCGGGCACAAGCAGGCCGATGTCCTGTGCTCGATAGCCCTGTCTGATCAGCGCCTGCGTCCGGGCTGCTGCAAAGCTGATTTCCTCGCGCGGATCGCGCAAACCGAAGACCTGCAGGGTATCGTCAGGCGCAACGGGGGGACTCGTGTCGAGGAGATGCCGCTGGACATGGCCCAACGCCCCATTTCCCAGATTGATGCTCGCTGACTCGGGAACCGCGCCGAAAAGCGCGGAGAGGTGCGCCCGTAACGCTGCTTCGGCGCGGGACTCGTAGGGGCAGGGGCCGCCAATGATCGGCAGCGGCTCCAAAGCATCGTCACTTGAACAGCCAAGAACGTGCCGCGCTATATGGAGGTCTTCGGGCAATGCATCGTCCATCCGCTCCCAGAGCAATTTCAGGGCAGCGAGATGGTCGCGTGCGCGACCGCTAGGTAGATTGGATAAATCGATGGCTTGGACCGACAGGCCGGACGTGGCGAGAGCGAGTTGCCTCAGCGCAACGGCGATATGCTGGCTAACCTCGTCGGGAGCCACGGCGTAGCTGTTGCTCCATGGAGCGTTAAAGTCCTGCAAGATGTCCGCGAGTTCATAGGCTGCAGCCCGAGGAGCAAGGAATGTTGAGGCGAGGAGGTCCGGAGTGACTGGGCGCTCTGCGCCCGTTGTCGGTGATCGGGTCTCAAGAGGGGAAAGACGCATCGGAGCTCCAGAACGCAATTCACTTAAATTTCGAATGTTCTAAACTAAGGCGGGTGTCAAAATCTGGCATGCTCAGGGAAAGACCTCTACCGCTCCCCTCCGAACGTCTTCCAGTTGCTGTCTTAACTGTTTGGGAGCGACGACCTCAACGTGAAGACCCCACTGCAAAAGATGCCACGCCATTTCAACCCAGCCCGACGCTGAGAAGCGTACCTCGAACCTGCCGTCGGGAAGCTCGGTGGTCGTCTGCTCAGGATGGAACCGCCATTCGCGCGCATGGGGTGCGGCGACCGTCGAAAAGCGCCAGATCGTTTCCTGATATTCGCCCGGAGCGTGGTACGAACCGAAGCCGAGCATGGCGTGCTGAGCGAGCGAAAAGTCTGCCGGAAGAGAAAACGAGTCCGGAAGCACTTGCGGGTCTTCGATCAGGTCAATGCGGAACCGACGAAGGTTTCCGTCCGTCCGCTTTGGGTCGCGGGCGACGAGGTATCGCCTCGTACCCACGAGGATGCCGTAGGGCTCGATCGTCCGCTGCGTGCCGCGATAGGTGAAGCGGAGGCGGTAAGGACCGCGCAGCGCCTCGGAGATGATTTCGGACGTTTTATTGTCGAACTTCGCGATCGGGCCTGGACGAGCCAGTAACCCGTGCGCAGCGATAAGCGCTTCTGCGTCGGCCTCTGTTCTCAGCGCGGTGCGTTCCGGCAGGGCGGCGAGGAGGCGATCTCGTAAAGATTCGAGGATGGAGGCGGTGTCCTTATCGCCAGAGCCAACCAGCTGGGCAATTACGAGGTCGAGGGCGGCGAGCTCGCGGTCACCTCGAAGAGCCAGTGTAGCGAGCGTCGTGCCGCGGATTCGCCAGCGACTGCGTCGCTCATGGTCGATGGTGACGTGAACAGCGTGCGGAAATGCCGCTTCCAACGCACCGGTCATCCGTTGCGCCGTACGATGCGAGACCTGAAAGCGTTCTCGAATTTGTTCAAGCGTCACGCCTTCATGGCTGGCGCGCGCCATTTCGGTAAGCTCGAGCAAGACGAGTGCTTTTTCGAACGACATCAGGTCCCCACGACTGGCAAATGCACGTCAAAGATTGAATCTTCTGGTTTCCCGGAGAATGGCCGCCCGAATTTGACCAAGTTTGCTCCCTTTTGAAAGTGAACGCGGAGCTCCACATCCACAGGAGTGATCAAGGGCAGGAAGTAAGCGTACCGCGCCCAAAACTGGCCGAGGAATGGGAAGGGGTCGAGATACAGGTGCCCACTCCGCGGGTCTTAAATAAAGTGGAGTTGCCCCCAAAAGACCGGACATGCTCAGGTTTGAGATTGCGAGTTGATGAACTCGCGCGGTGATTGATATCCTAAAGCACTATGCGGGTGAAGATTGTTGTAATGCTCGAACCAGAACGGCAGTTGAGCGATGACTGTTTCAGCATCCGGGGTGGGGTTCACCGAGACGTAATCGCGCTTGAATGTTTTGACGAACGCCTCGGCCATGCCGTTCGACTGTGGGCTTCGCACCGGTGTCGTGCACGGTTCCATGCCGATCTCGCGGAGCAAGGATGCGGTGTCCTTGGCGATGAAGCAGGAGCCGTTGTCGGT
>NZ_FNGR01000078.1:0-2609 GCF_900103045.1 Ensifer sp. YR511 | reverse complement strand
GATGAGCATGAGCAATGGGAACGATCAAGCCAATCGAACGATTAGTACTGGTAAGCTTCATGCGTTGCCGCACTTCCACACCCAGCCTATCAACGTGGTCGTCTTCCACGGTTCTCAAGGGAATACTCGTTTTCAGGTTGGTTTCCCGCTTAGATGCCTTCAGCGGTTATCCATTCCATATATAGCTACCCTGCTATGCCCTTGGCAGGACAACAGGTCCACCAGAGATATGTCCATCCCGGTCCTCTCGTACTAGGGACAGATCCTGTCAATATTCCTACACCCACGGCAGATAGGGACCGAACTGTCTCACGACGTTCTGAACCCAGCTCACGTACCGCTTTAATTGGCGAACAGCCAAACCCTTGGGACCTGCTCCAGCCCCAGGATGCGATGAGCCGACATCGAGGTGCCAAACAACCCCGTCGATATGGACTCTTGGGGGTCATCAGCCTGTTATCCCCGGCGTACCTTTTATCCGTTGAGCGATGGCCCTTCCACGCGGGACCACCGGATCACTATGACCGACTTTCGTCTCTGCTCGACTTGTCAGTCTCGCAGTCAGGCGGGCTTATGCCATTGCACTCGACGACCGATTTCCGACCGGTCTGAGCCCACCATCGCGCGCCTCCGTTACTCTTTCGGAGGCGACCGCCCCAGTCAAACTACCCACCATACACTGTCCCGGATCCGGATAACGGACCGCGGTTAGACATCCATGACGATAAGGGTGGTATTTCAAGGATGGCTCCACAAGAACTGGCGTCCCTGCTTCAAAGCCTACCACCTATCCTACACATGCCGACACGAATGCCAGTGTAAAGCTATAGTAAAGGTGCACGGGGTCTTTCCGTCTGACCGCAGGAACCCCGCATCTTCACGGGGAATTCAATTTCACTGAGTCTATGCTGGAGACAGCGGGGAAGTCGTTACGCCATTCGTGCAGGTCGGAACTTACCCGACAAGGAATTTCGCTACCTTAGGACCGTTATAGTTACGGCCGCCGTTTACTGGGGCTTCGATTCAGAGCTTGCACCCCTCCTCTTAACCTTCCAGCACCGGGCAGGCGTCAGACCCTATACGTCGTCTTGCGACTTCGCAGAGCCCTGTGTTTTTGATAAACAGTCGCTACCCCCTGGTCTGTGCCACCCCAACAGACTTGCGTCCCTTGGGGTCACGCTTCTTCCGAAGTTACGCGTGCAATTTGCCGAGTTCCTTCAGCATAGTTCTCTCAAGCGCCTTGGTATACTCTACCTGACCACCTGTGTCGGTTTCGGGTACGGTCTATACGGTGGAGCTATTTCCTGGAACCGCGTCCCCGCCCACACAATCCAATAAGTGTGAACAAGTTAAGCGATCCGTCACTACCACCAGGCCCACGAATATTAACGTGGTTCCCATCGACTACGCGTGTCCGCCTCGTCTTAGGGGCCGGCTAACCCTGCTCAGATTAACTTTAAGCAGGAACCCTTGGTCTTTCGGCGAGAGGGTCTCTCACCCTCTTTATCGTTACTCATGTCAACATTCGCACTTCCGATACCTCCAGGACCCCTCACGGGTATCCCTTCACAGGCTTACGGAACGCTCCGCTACCACACGTCTTGCGACGTATCCTCAGCTTCGGTGCATGGCTTTAGCCCCGTTACATTTTCGGCGCAAAGACCCTTATTTAGACCAGTGAGCTGTTACGCTTTCTTTAAATGATGGCTGCTTCTAAGCCAACATCCTGGTTGTTTTGGGATCCTCACATCCTTTCCCACTTAGCCATGACTTGGGGACCTTAGCTGGAGGTCAGGGTTGTTGCCCTTTTCACGACGGACGTTAGCACCCGCCGTGTGTCTGCCGACTAGTACTCCTCGGTATTCGGAGTTTGGTTAGGATCAGTAAGACGGTGAGTCCCCATAGCCCATCCAGTGCTCTACCCCCGAGGGTATTCGGTCGACGCACTACCTAAATAGTTTTCGCGGAGAACCAGCTATTTCCGAGTTTGATTGGCCTTTCACCCCTAACCACAAGTCATCCCAATCTATTGCAACAGATGCGGGTTCGGTCCTCCAGTTGGTGTTACCCAACCTTCAACCTGCTCATGGCTAGATCACTCGGTTTCGGGTCTAATGCGACGAACTGAACGCCCTGTTCAGACTCGCTTTCGCTGCGCCTTCACCTATCGGCTTAAGCTTGCTCGTCACACTAAGTCGTTGACCCATTATACAAAAGGTACGCTGTCACCCTTGCGGGCTCCAACTGTTTGTAGGCATCCGGTTTCAGGTTCTATTTCACTCCCCTTGTCGGGGTGCTTTTCACCTTTCCCTCACGGTACTTGTTCGCTATCGGTCATGCACGAGTACTTAGGCTTGGAGAGTGGTCTCCCCATGTTCAGACAGGATTTCACGTGTCCCGCCTTACTCAAGGACAATGAGTGTTCTACGTGTAAGGGGCTATCACCCTCTACGGCCGACCTTTCCATGTCGTTCCACTTTATTCCTCATTGCCACTGGCCTGGTCCGCGTTCGCTCGCCACTACTTGCGGAGTCTCGGTTGATGTCCTTTCCTGCAGGTACTTAGATGTTTCAGTTCCCTGCGTTCGCTTCTTACCCCTATGTATTCAG
>NZ_FNGR01000079.1:0-2495 GCF_900103045.1 Ensifer sp. YR511 | reverse complement strand
TCATCCTTGCTCCCAACGTTGGCTTTGACCAGTGCGTCGAGAGGCGAGACTGTCGCATCTCTAACTGGCCCAACTGTCGCATTACTAAATAGCCATGTGAGTTCACGCCGAACTGCGACTTGCGCGTGCAACGCTAACCGACACGCCGCATTTGCGCGAGCAGTTTCTTGCGGAAGACTTCCGCGGGCGTTCGATAGCCGAGGCACTTTCGGGGCGTCGAGTTAAGCCGATCGCAAATGTCCTTCAGGTCACCGTCGGTGATCGATAGAGGATCCACCTCTCTCGAAAGCCATTTGCGAGCACGGCGATTGGTGTTCTCAACGGTGCCTTTTTGCCACGGCGCCTGCGGGTCGCAGAACCATGTCTGCGTTCCGATGCCAGCCTGGAGATACGGCCATTCGCTGAATTCGGTGCCACGGTCAAAGGTAATCGACCGGCGGGCGAGATGGGGCAGGGACTGCAGCGCCTGGATCAGCCCGTCCATGATCGGCTTCGATTGCCGGTCGTTGTTGCGCAGGAAGACGGCAAAGCGACTGACTCGCTCGACCAGCGACGTCACATTGGCCTTGCCGAACTTCTTGCGAAATTGAATGAGATCGCACTCCCAATGACCGAACTGCTTGCGCTCGTCGACCGCGTCAGGACGATGGAGAATGTTGAGTTCCGGGCTGAAACGGCGGCCGTAGCGCCGCCTGGCATGCCGCGGTCGACGTCTCGCGCGACGTTCCGGCAGATGCCGCCACAGCTTGATGGCAAGGCCGTCTGCGGAATAGGCGAATTTGTAGATCGTCTCGTAGCTGACGGAAATCGGATGACGCTCAAGCCGCATGCGGCCGGCGATCTGCTGCGGCGACCAGCCATGCATGATCCGCTCGATCACCGATCGGCGCACATGCGCAAACCGAGCAAGCTTGCGCAGCTTGGCTCTGCGCTCACGCGCCATCTCGTTGGCCGTGACACAGTAGTAGCCGCTGAGCTCCGGCATTTGCACATCGTCGAAAGCATTGCGGCTGAGTTCCCGGAAAATCGTCGAGCGATGCCGCCCAAGCTTCTCGGCGATCACAGTGACACTCAGGCCAGCCGCTCGCCACCGGGCGATCCTACGACGTTCATCCATATCGATTTGGGAGTAGGTGCGTCTCATGAGCCATTCCTTGCGAGTGACAACCCATTGGTATCTATCGCAAGTCGCACTTCATCCTTGAACCCACCCGGCTACAAGTTCTGTGGCAGCCAAGTTGAACTGTCCACGTTGGCGCAAAGTAGAAATGTCACTTTGGGCGCGTCGCCAGCCATTTAGACATGCGACACTCGACATCTCCGCTGGCGCTGAGGCAAGCCCCCGACCGGACCGGCTGGGCCGGGTTGCAAGGGAAGGGAGGGGGCGGTAGAAGGGCACCCCTTCGGCTTTAGCTTTCTCAGTTCCAATTATTGCGTTCCTGGTAGATGTTGCAGGCAGCTGAATGTGCAGGGCCAGGATCTCGCGATGCTTCCGGAAATCAGGCTGATGGGTGACGTCGATGTCGCCGCGCTGTCGCCGCTGCTTCGCGGCATGGCCATGACTGTCTCCTACGCCGAGACCCAGGGAGGGATCGGTCTTACCACGTCGGGAGCGATGAACCGCAAGTTCGTGCACTGGGCCGCCGTTCATTTCGATTGGCCCGGGTACACGTCCGAAGACCTGTACAGGATGAATAAGGTCCTCAATGAAGCCGACATGCCGCCGCTCTGGGTGGTGCGGGATATGGTCCGACATCTAAAGCTTCTTCGCCGGAGAAAAGACGTCCTGCTGCCCACAAAACGTGGCCAGGATTTTTTGGCGAGACCGCAGGCCTGCTTCGATCTGATCGCGACGGATTACCTTTATGCTTATATCCACCACGGGCAGACGCAGGAGGCTGTCCACAATCGGATGCGTTGGTGGCATGTCTTTCTCAATCTTATCAATATGAAAGCAGAAAGAGGCTGTTCGTTGGACGAACTGGCGAACGAGCTATACCCGAGTGAATCGTACCCGGAGCCAGCAGAAATGACTGTCGAAACCTGGAAGGAAAGGTCGGCGCTCCGCTACGATATCATTCGCCCGCTGTGCTGGCTGGGATTGCTGCACGAAGAGCGCCAGGGACTGACCATTTGGCAGCACGGAACCTACCACAAGACACCCTTGTGGGCTGCCTGTTTAAAGCTGGAATCGGACATGCAGTCCGAGTTTATTCTCCATTGAACTGTGCCGGGTAGGGTTGCCCTTGCTCCAGCGCACTTTGCGGGGAAAGCGCCTGTCGCCGCCGAGCAATGACCGCAGGATCGTTCATGAAATCCGTCCGCTTGCCCGGCTTGCGGCCCCGCGGTTTGTAGCCAATCTTCTCGCTGTTCGTCTTCACGGCCGGCTTCGTCGGCTGGTCCTGACGTTCCTTGATGTAGGTCAGGAGTTCACCGAGCCGCTTGTTCTCGGTGATCGCCGCATGCGTCACCCGCTGGTCCTTGTCGAACACCCG
>NZ_FNGR01000080.1:0-2249 GCF_900103045.1 Ensifer sp. YR511 | reverse complement strand
TCGTCGGCGGCCGAGCGGATTTCCGTCGCGCCGGCATCAATGCCGCGGGCATTGGCACCGACGGCGCAGAGCGTGTCGTGCAGCTTGGCGACCGAATTGTTGAAGTCGGCTCTGAGACTGTCGAGGCGATCGGCGAAGGGGTTGTCGATGCGGTAGGCGAGATCGCCTTCGGCCAGACGGCCAAGGCCCATCGCGAGACCGTTTACAGCTTGCTGGATTTCGGCCGCATCGCGCGCCTTCTGCGCTTCGCGTTCCAGACGTTCGCGTTCTGACAGCGAGCGGTTCGCATCCGCCTCGCTTTCGAGCTGCATCTTGGCGATCGTCGCATCACGCAGGACACGCAGCGACCGGGCGAGATCGCCGATCTCATCCTTGCGCTCGGCCTCGGAGAGGTCGACGTCGGTCTCGCCAGCGGCGATCTGGCCGGTGACGCCGATGACATTGGCGACGCGCTTGCGGAAGCGGCTTGCCAGTGTCCAACCGACGATGATCATGATCGCGGCGGCAACGGCAATGACGGCGATCGAAATCATCGCGAGATGCGAAAGGCCGGCAAAGACCGTGGCTTCGGGCACCGAGACCACGACGTACCATTCGGTGTCGGGCAGCAGGTTGACCGGTACGGCGACGGCCAGATGCCCGCTGCCATCCGTGTGCTTCAGCGCGAAGGCCTGGCCGGTGTGGCTCAGGAGGTCACCCCACCCCTCACCCGCGAGAGGCGTGTCTTTCAGCACCTTGCCGAGGACCTTGGCATCCGGATGGCTGATGATGCTGCCATCCTTGCTGAGCAATGAGACGAAACCGGTGCCGAAGGGCTTCAGTTTGGCGAGTTCGGTCGAGAGTTCGCCGAGCGCCATGTCGACGCCGACCACACCGATGAAGGCGCCGTCCTTCTTCAGCGGCACCATGATCGAGGTCATCAGCACGTCCTTGCCGTTGATCGGGTAGACATAGGGCTCGGTGACCATGTCGAGGCCGGTCTTCTTCGGGATCTGGTAGTAGTCGCCGGGACCCGGCTTGTCATAATCGGCCAGCGCCTCGTGGATCACCTTGTCGCCGGAGCGCGCGATATAGGGAACGAAGCGGCCGGTCGCGTCATGGCCGGGCTTGCCGACGAATTCGGCGTCCTTGCCGTCGAAGGCGTTCGGCTCCCAGCCGGTGCTCATGCCGACGGCAAGCGGATTGTCGACAATCCAGCGTTTCATCAGGGTTTCGATTTCGGCGCGCGACGGCTCGCCGGTGCCCTTTACCGCATAGAGCGCGGAGCGGATGTTGTTTGCGAGCGTCTTTGCCTCGGCAAACTTCGTCTCGACGCTGCGCGCGCTTGCGGATGCGGCATTGGTCATTTCGGCGATGCTGCGCTCGCGCAATTGCTGATAGGAGAGCCAGAAGACGACGGCGGCGGTGACCATGGAGGTCAACAGGCCGGTCATCACGATGGCGAACATGTTTCTTGCCGTTGCAGTCTTTAGGATCACCGTATGTCTCCCCTCGCGCCTCCGCCGTTGCGGTCGTGCGCGGCCAAATCATCGATTGCGTGACGGGCACGCTGAGCATTGGGACAGGTGTCTGGGGCACATCGCGATGATGAATGCTGGAGGCGACGTGCGGGCGAAGTCATTTCGCGGCGAAGAAACGGTATGCGCGAGCGCTTTATCAAAGCTTAAGAAACAAGGGGATGACTCGCGATCCTGCAGTGAAAAGCGAGAATCCTGATGCACTGCGCAAAGAAAAGGCCCGGTCTCCCGGGCCTTTTGCTTCTCAAATGTCGGCGAGGACTAGGCTGCCCGGCGGCGGTGGCTGGTCGCTGCCGCGTATACGCTCTGCGTATCGCCGAGGTTAAACTGGGCCAGCAGTGCGTTGAGCGAGGCTGCTTCCGACGCCAAACCATGGCTTGCCGCCGTCTGTTCCTCGACCATGGCCGCGTTCTGTTGCGTGCCCTGATCCATGGTGTTGACCGCCGTGTTGATCTCCTGGAGGCCCGTCGACTGCTCGCGCGTCGCGGTCACGATCGCGCTCACGTGCTTGTTGATCTCCTGGACTTCGGCGACGATCGTCTCCAGTGCCTTGCCGGTATCGCCGACCAAGGTCACGCCGTTGCGGACCTGGTTGCCGGAGGTGGTGATCAGTGCCTTGATCTCCTTGGCCGCATTGGCCGAGCGCTGGGCGAGTTCACGCACTTCCTGCGCGACGACCGCAAAACCCTTGCCGGCTTCACCGGCACGGGCCGCCTCGACGCCGGCATTCAG
>NZ_FNGR01000082.1:0-2223 GCF_900103045.1 Ensifer sp. YR511 | reverse complement strand
TGTCAGGCGACATGTAAAACTGGTCCGGTAGCGACACCTAAAACTGGTCCCCCTTTCAGACCTTAGGAGGGACTAATGGACGTTGAGACAGGTACGAAGATCTCCGCGAGATTGGCGCGGAGAGAAGCGATGCTCGAACCGGACGAGGTGACTGCGATGCTGCGGCTCAAGAAGCTGGGGTGGGGCACGCGGCGGATCGCGGCGGAGCTGGGATGCTCGCGCACGACGGTACAGCGATACATCGAGACGGGTGGCTGGCGCGGGTATCGGCGAGCCCGCCGGGAAACGCAGCTCTCGAAGCATGAAGCGTGGGTCCGTGAGCGGTTCTTTCGCCATGGCGGCAATGCTGATGTCGTGCGGCAGGATCTGGCTCGAGAACTCGGCATTGAGGTCAGTCTGCGCACGGTTGAGCGAGCGGTCGCGGGGTATCGGCAGCAGTTGGCGGCATCGGCTTTAGCGACGATGCGCTTCGAGACACCGCCAGGCCATCAGATACAGATCGATTTTGGCGAGAAGCGAATGGAGATCGGAGGCGAGAAAGTCCGCGTCTACATCTTCGTGGCAACGCTTGGCTATTCGCGTCGCACATACGCGACGGCGTTTCTCCACGACCGTCAGTCTGCCTGGTTCGATGGGATGGAGGCAGCCTTCAGGCATTTTGGCGGTGTCACAAGCGAGGTCCTTCTCGATAATGCTGCGGCATTGGTAACACGGCACGACGCGGTGACCCGCGAGGTCGTGTTCAACGATCGGCTGCATGCCTTCTCCCGCTATTGGGACTTCCGTCCTCGCGCATGTGCACCATACCGGGCTCGTACCAAAGGCAAGGACGAGCGAGGCGTCGGGTATGTGAAGCACAACGCACTTGCCGGACACAGCTTTGACAGCATGGAAGGCCTTCACCTACACCTTGCGTGGTGGATGCGCACGGTTGCCGATCTTCGATGCCATGGCACGACAGGCGAACCACCACTTGAGCGCTTTGTCCGCGACGAAGCTATGACGCTACACCCACTAAATGGCAGGCCGCCATTTCGTCAGATCCGAGAACTGCTGCGCAAGGTCCACGCCGATTGCGCCATTGAGGTCGACACCAACGCCTACTCAGTCCCGTGGCGGCTCATCGGCGAGATTGTCGAGGTGACGATCAGCGGTGGCCAGGTCCGCGTATTCCATGCTGGTCAGCTTGTCGCGAGCCACGCCGAGTCACACGGGCGTCATCGTCGCCTGACGGATCCCGCCCATTTTGTCGGCGTCAGCGGCTTCGGCATGCCTGTCAAGCAAGCCGCGCAGGCCGATCCGCCCGCTCCCAAGCTGCCCGAACTTCTTCGCCCACTGTCGGAATATGAGCGGTTGATCGGAGGGCAATGGTGATGGCAGTTGATCACGACACGCTGATCGGCTGGCTGAGCCGGCTGAAGCTCACCGCCATCCGCGACCAGCTCGACAACCTTCTTGACGAAGCCTCGCGCGCGGATCTCACCATTCGCGAGACGCTCGCATTCCTGTGCGAACGCGAGATTGCAAGGAAGGACGAGAGACGCATCATCATGGCGATGAAGATCGCGCATTTCCCGCATGCACGAGATCTCGAGGGATTTGATTTCGAGGCGCAGCCCAGTGTCGATCCGCAACAGATACGAGAACTCGCCACCGCCCGTTGGGTGGCAAATGGTGATGCCTTGCTGCTGCTCGGTCCACCTGGCGTTGGGAAGTCCCATCTCGCGATTGCGCTTGGAAGAGAGGTCATCCGTCAAAACTACACGGTGTTGTTCACAACGGCGCAGGCATTGGTCGCAACGCTCGTGAGAGCACATGGCGAAGGACGCCTGGAAGAACGACTTGGGTTTCTCGCCAAGCCCAAGCTGCTCATCATCGACGAGCTTGGCTATCTTCCACTCGAGCCCAATGCAGCCCACTTATTTTTCCAGCTCGTATCGAGGCGCTACGAGCGGGGTGCAATGCTCGTCACCTCCAACCGCAGTGTCGGAGAATGGGGAACAGTGTTCGGCGACCCCGTCGTGGCAACTGCTATCCTTGATCGGTTGCTGCATCACAGCCACGTCATCACAATCCGTGGCGACAGCTACAGGCTACGAGAAAAGCGCCGTAGCGGGCTTCTACAGAAGTCCACGACGGCAGCCGGTATGGAGAGTAGCTAAACACCCTTGGCGGACCAGATTTGCGTGTCGCCTAAGGACCAGTTCACGATGACGCTTGATA
>NZ_FNGR01000086.1:0-1765 GCF_900103045.1 Ensifer sp. YR511 | reverse complement strand
CATGCGGCCACGGGAAAAAAGGGGATGGAGACGATGGAGGCATGGGACGTTCCCGCGGCGGGCTTACAAGCAAAATCCACGCGCTCGTCGACGCGTGTCGTTTGGCACTTAACCGTAAGAATGCGGCCGTTTCTTTGGGAGCGGGAAAAAGGTGGGGGTTCAGGCTGCAAGGGCAAGCTTGGCTTGTTTTAGGCGTCCGTCGGCAACAGCGGCTCGGACCTGAAGGACCCGATGAGCGCCAATCGGAGACCAGCGCATCTGACGCTTCTTGTTCATACGGGCATTGACGAGGCTGTTGGCGGCACTTTCGGCCGGAGAACTCGAAATCGGCTGACCTGACCAATATCGTCGGCAGTAGTCGACAATCGAAGCCTTGTTCTGGACCAGATAGGTGCGAAGATTTCTGACCAGTTCGTACAGGCGCTTAAGCTTGTTGCTGGCTTGTGGCAGCCAAGTGTGCTGCTCCAACTGGTCGAGCATATGCTTCACGGCTCTGGTTGCCTCCCTGACGTATCCGCTCCAAAGGAGATGCCGAAGCCTCGGCACATGAACCGCGACGTCCCAAAGGTAGATACTCCGGTCGTGGACATGCTTTATTCCTTCCCAGGCCTGTTCGATGTGCCGGAGCCGCATCGACAGGTGGAACCAGTCAAGAATATGCGTTACGGGCTGGCGTGTTGCGCTGAGCACGATACTTTGCAGCCCGATTTCGCCGTCGCTGAAGACAGTAACATCGCGGCCCGGCAGCCATCCTTGCGCTCGCATCGCCGCACGAACGACATCGTGCTTGCCGGTGGCCACGTTCGGCGCAGCCGCGAACTGACGCGGTGGCCGATTCTGTGACACAACGCGTCCCATCGCGATCTCGAAATGCCGGCTTTGATATCCGGGAACCGCACGAATGTAAGCGCCATCAATGAAAACGGAAACGGCGGATTTGCTGGCTCGGCTGATGCGATAGGGGCTTGCGACGTCCCACTTTTCGATCTGATCGGCGACCTTGGCGAGCCGGTTGCTGACGGTCCGATGATTATGCGGTCGCGCGGCCGGAACAAAGAGATCGAGCACACGGGCGGCTTCTCGAAACGACAGCCGGGAGCCGAGTTCGGCCTGGATCCGCTCCAATTCTGGCGTTGCTCTGCCATTCAACAGGGTCTCGATGCTTCCAGTACCCGATCTTGCCGTCTTTCCGCACGCGCAGCTGCGCAATCGGGGCACGCGCACACGACAAAGTCCGAAGAGCGAATGGACCGTACGAAATCTGTAATCATGAACCCCGCGAAGGCGGTTGCAGTCATGACATTTCCGATCCTGCTGGCCGGCTTGATCCGCCTGAAACTGTGTCAGCTCCTCCTGCAGACGGCGCTGTATCACCTTGCCGTCCCCAAGGGAGAGGCCGAGGTCATCGAGGCGCGCTCCATCGACAATCCGTTCGACGATTGCGGTTTCCCGACGTTTCGCGACGCCATCGACCCCGACAAGCTCGACCCAAACGTTCATCCTCAATTGCGCTGTCAACGAGTGCCCCTTCCGAAAAGGCCTCGATTATCCGAAGATTCTTACCCCCACCTTTTTCCCGCTCCCCCCGACGATCGCCGTCCCGCAATATCGGCCGTTTGCCCAAGCACCTTCCACGGTATGAAGAGGTCATCGAGCCGGAGAGCAAGATTTGCCCGTGCTGCTCGTTCGAACTTCATTGTATCGGCACGGATGTCAGCGAGGCGCTCGACATCGTGCCTGCGGTTGTCCGGGTGAAACGGACAAT